>NZ_JBSFXG010000025.1:0-143273 GCF_053595235.1 Streptomyces sp. NPDC002520
TCCGGCATGACGATGGTCGTCGTCACCCACGAGATGGGCTTCGCCCGCGAGGTGGGCGACAGCCTGGTCTTCATGGACGAGGGCGTCGTGGTCGAATCGGGTCACCCCAAGGACGTCCTGACGAACCCGCAGCACGAGCGGACGCAGTCGTTCCTGTCCAAGGTGCTGTGACGCCGGTGCTGTGACGCCGGTGCTGTGGAGCGGCAAGGTGACGCGGGCGCGGTGACATCACCGTGTCCGCGTCACCGCCACCGCCGCGACCCCGCGTGCCAGATCACCGCCCGAGTGGTGGCCGACGGCCAGCAGTTCCCGCAGCGCGGGTTCCAGCGGGGCGTCGCCGTTCAGCGCCCGCACGAGGGCCGCCGCCTGCCCGACGCACTCGCCGCGCGCGGCATGACACAACAGAGCCGCCGAGAGCAGGGGGGTGCGGCAGGGGGCGTCGGCGAGCGCGTCCGTGAGCGGTGCCAGCGGGCCGCCCCAGGCCCGGCTCGCCAGCAACGCCCCGCACAGGACGTCGTCGCCGGACGGGGTGAGCCCGGGGCCGAGGCCCAGCAGGGCGCGCGCGGCACGGCGGATGCGAACCGCGCCGCCGGCGCGCAGAGCCCGCCGCAGCTCCGCAAGACCGGGGACGAGCGCGGGCGGCGGAGGCTGGGCCTCCGCGCCGAGCAGGGTGAGCAGGCGACGGAGGAGCGCGGGGCGTGGCGGGGGCGAGACGCCCTGGACACGGGGCGGTGTCCAGGACACCTCGGTCTGGAAGCGGTACGGCCCGAGAGTGACGCCGCCGGCACCGAAACCGGCTGGTGAGGCAACGTCTCGTAGTGCGTTCAAGGGCCGCTCCGCGGCGGAGCACGGCAGGACCAGTGCGTTCGGCAGCCGGATCGCGTCCCGGGTCACGACGGCCAGCGCCGGGAGGTCCGGGTCACCGGTGGCGAGGTGGAGGGCGTAACGGGTGGCGGCGGCCGGACGTGCCGGACGGCACGGGCCGTTCAGCAGCCCGGCGACGGCCGTGCTGGTCGCGCAGCCGATCCGCTGGACCGGCCCGTGAAAGGGGGCGGGCGCCGGCGCGGCGAGGGCACCGGCCGCCCCGATCCCGTCGGGCGGGCCGCCGCCCGTCACCCGTCGGCCTCCGGGCTCTTTGTGACCCGGCTCTCCTCGAAGGGGATCTCCTCGAACGCCTCCAGCGCGCCCGTGAAGCAGCGCATCGGCGCGTGGGTGAGCCCGGCGCCGATCTGGCCGATACCCGGTTCCCGGTGGGCGATGCCCGTGGTGACGACCGGTTCGAGCCCCGTGTCGACGACCTTGCGGACGTCGATGCCGAGCGGGCTGCCGACGAAGTCCAGCCCGGGGAGCCGGTAGTCGCGGTGCCGGCCGACGGTGAGCGTGGCCATCTCCTGGCTGACGCGCCGGGCCTGCTCCGGCGTACCACCGACGAAGCCGACGATCGCCGGGGCGGCGGCCAGCGCGAACCCGCCCAGGCCGTGCACCTCGGTGATGGCGCTGTCACCGATGTCGGGGTTGGCGTCCTCGGGCCCGTATCCGGCGAAGTAGAGGCCGTCGACGGGCGCGGCGGGTGCCGTGAACCAGGCGTCGCCGAGCCCGCTGACCCGTATGCCGACGTCGACGCCGTTGCGTGCGAAGGCGGTGACGACCGTCGAGTGGGGAACGTCGTGCCCGGCCATGAGGGCCAGCTTGCTGGCGGCCATGGAGAAGTTGAGGAACCAGTAGTTGTTGTCGCGCAGGAAGTCCAGGGCCTCGATGCCGCCGAGGTCCGCGTGCCGGGACAGGGCGGCGGCCAGCTCACGGGTGAGCAGGGCGCTCGCCGCGGTGTTGCGGCTGTGGCACTCGTCGCCCATCTGCAGGGCCTGCGCGGTGACGGAGCGCAGGTTGACCGGTTCCGCGAGGGAGCCGATCGCCGCCCGCAGGGCCGGTCCGAGGCGCTCTGACATCCAGCGCAGCCGGTCCATGACGTCGTCGCCGAGCGCGCCGTATCGCAGGCAACGGCCTTGTCCCTCGTTGAGGTTGGAGTACGCCCGCAAGCCGGTGGCCTGGTCCTCGACCACGATCAGGGGCATGGAGGCGGAGACGATGCCGGCCATCGGGCCGACCGCGTCGTGGTGATGGCAGGGTTCGAAACGGATGGCACCGGAGTCGGCGAGGCGCTCCGCGGCCTGCGGGGTGTCGGCCCAGCCCTCCAGGAGGGCGGCGCCGACGACGGCGGCGCGCATCGGGCCGCACATGCGCTCCCAGGCGATGGGTGGTCCGGCGTGCAACAGCAGCCGTTCCTCGGCCAGTTCGGGAAGGAGTTCGCCCGCGGGCCGGACATCGGTCCACAGGGGTACGACGTTCAGGACCCGCTCCAGGACCTGGGCGTTGGCGGCCTCGACGGCCGGGTGCGCGACCAGGCGGGCGAGTTTCGCGCCGAGTTCGGCGTCGCCGCCCGCCGGGGGACGCCAGTCGACGGTGGTCACCCGCGCTCCGGCGGCGCGCGGCGGCCCGGCGAACGCGTCGACACCGATGTTCACCACGTGCGGCATCGCCGACAGCAGGCCGTGGGCGGGCGCGGCGGCATCAGCGGGAGAAGCGGCATCTGCGGGGACGGCGGCATCGGCGGGGGCAGAGGCATCGGCGGGGGCAGCGGCGGGAGCGGTCATGGGGGTCATGTGGACTCTCCGATCCGGGAGGCGGCGGGTCGGGCCAGCACCCGGTCAAAGCCGCCCCCGCCGGCGAGCAGCTCCGCACACACCTGGGCGGCGGTCGTGCTGCTGTCCACGACGTACGCCCCCGCGTCCCGCAGGATCCGCTGCTGGACGGAGAGCCGTTGCGGATCGTCGTCGGTGCCGACCACGAAGGCGATCACGGGCGGGGCGTCCGGGGGAGCCTCCGCGAGGGTGTCGGCGACGGCCGACGCCGGGTTCTCGGCGGCGCCGTGACCGATGACGACGTCGAGGACGATCGCGGCCGACCGCGGATCGGTGAGCGCGGCGCGCAGATACGCGGTACGGACCGTGGGGTCGATCATCGGGTGCGGGCGCCCGGCGGTGAACGCGTCGTCGCCGAGGTCGAGGACGAGGTGCTGTTCCGGCAGGCGCGGGGGCGTGCCCGGAGTGGGCGGGGGAGCGGTGCGCGTGACGTCCTCCAGCACCGGGCCGAGCAGCCAGGCGGCCTCGTGGGCGAAGGTGCCGCCCGCGTACAGGGCCCGCAGGAGCCGGCGTGGCGCGGCCGGGGCGGGCACCTCCGGCGGCCTCGCGGGGGGCACCGGCCGGCCGAGGGCCAGGGACGCGGCGGACCTCGCCGCCTCGGACAGGGTGGGTGCGAGCACGACGGGGGGCGAGGCGGGGGAGGGCGCCGCCGCGGAGGAGGGGGCGGTTCCGCGGCGGCCCAGGAAGCACGCCACGACGGGCTTGCCCAGTTCTCCGGCGTGCCGCAGCAGCTGCTCGGCGACCTGCGGGGCGGGCGGCTTGGACACCAGGACGATCACCTCGGTGGCGGGGTCCGCGGCCAGGGCGTCGAGCCCGGCCCGCATGGTCACGCCCCCGACCTCCGCGCCCACGTCACGGCTGCCGGTACCGATGAGATGGCTGACGCCCGCGCCCATGGCGTGCAGCAGGCTCGACACCTGCTGAAGTCCTGTGCCGGAGGCGCCCACCAGGCCGACACCGCCGCGCCGCACCTCGTTGGCGAAGCCCAGCGGAACGCCTCCGATGACGGCGGTGCCGCAGTCCGGCCCCATGACGAGCAGCCCGCGGCGGTCGGCCTCCCGCTTCAGGAACACCTCCTGTGCGAGGGGGACGTGATCGCTGAAGACGAAGGCGTGCATCCCCCGGCGCAGGGCCTTGAGGACCTCGGCGGCGGCGTACGGGCCGGGCGTGGAGATGAGGGCGAGGGTCGCGTCGGCCGGCGCGCCCGCCAGGGAGCGCACCGGTGGCCCGGCGTCCGGACCGGTGTCCTGCGCGGACGTCGGCCCCTCGCCCGGCGCGGACAGTGTGTCGACCGCCGCGGCGAGGGCGGCGTCCACGGCGTCGGGGGCGCCGCGGACGGCGACGATCAGGTCGTTGGGACCGGCTTCCCGTCCCTCGACGGTCAGCAGCCCCGTCCGTTCGAGGACGTCGAGGTTGGCGGGTGTGCCCATGACGAGGCTGGCGGTCTCGACACCCGGCGGCTCGGCCAGGCGGGCGGCCACCCTCATCAGAGCGACGGAGTCGGAGTACAGATCCTTGTGCACGGCGTTTCGCAGCACCATGACCGTGACTGTAGGCACCGGCATGGTGCGCGGAGCATGGCTCGAAGTGCCCAACCGGCGGGCGATTTACCGGCACCGGCTGACAATGACGCCCGGCGGCCCGGGCGCCGCCGGGACGGGGCGGGTGCCGGCCGGGGGTTCAGCGGCGGTCGTGGGCGGACAGCAACCGCAGGGCGTGGACGGCCAGTTCGGTCTGGAGGCGAGCCGTCGGCCGGCGTTCCAGGCCGCCGGTGAGACGGTCGATCTGGCGCAGCCGGTAGCGCAAGGTGTTGTAGTGGATGTGCAGCCGGGAGGCGGTGGCCACGCCGTTGCGGTCCTGGAGCAGATAGACGCTCAGGGTCTCGACGAGATTGCCCTCGTGCCGCGCGTCGTGCGCGATCAGGGGGCCGAGCGCGTCGTCCACCAGGCACCGCAACTCCGCGGCGGGCAGCTGTCCGAGCAGCCGGTACACACCCAGGTCGGTGTAGCCGCGCACGAAGTCGGCGCCGTGCAGTTCGCGTCCGAGCGTGAGGGTCTGTACGGCTTCCTCGTAGCTGTGGTGGTAGTCCGTGAAGTCCGCCCGGACGGTGCCGGCCGCGACCGCCACGTCCCAGTCGGGGTGTGCGGCGGTGACGGCGGCGTGCAGCGCCTGGCAGCGAGCGGTGAGGGAGGTGCCGGGCTCCATCAGCAGGACGAGCCCGCTCTGGCTGCCCCAGGCGATCGCGCCGGGTCCGGCCGTCGGCCGCACCAGAGGCAACAGTCGCTCCTCCAGGGCGAGTTCGGTGAAGCCCGCGCTGCGGCCCGGTGCGGTCACCTCGACGAGGACGGCGGCGCGCGGCAGCGTCAGGTTCCAGCCCATCGCCGACGCCCTGCGCACGGTCTCGGCGCGGTCGCGCGGCGGCCGGGACACCAGCTCCATCAGCAGCAGGGTGCGATAGCGCTGCTGACGGCTGGCCAGGGCGCGTTCCTGGGCGGCGATGGTGGCGGCGACGGTCGTGGCATGCTCCAGCGCCATGCGCTGATGCGCGTCGAGCCCGAGCGCTCCAGGCCCGAGCGCTCCAGGCCCGTGCGCTCCCGGGGCGAGGTCCCCGAACCCGCCCGGCGGAAACTCCCCGGGCCCTCCCGATCCGGTCTCCTCGCCCCTGCCCGGCGCGACGCCCTCACCGCCTCCCGGCGTGATCTCGTCGACCGGGTCCGTGTCGCCCCGCCACAGGGCGACGGAGCCGCCGGCGCCCGTGCCGGTCTCGATGGCGCGGCTCGCGGTGGGCGGGCGGTCGGCGGGCGGGGCGCCGGCGGAGGCGAGGATCCAGCCGTGCTCGTCGAGTACGGCGGCCGCGCAGCCGGACAGCTCCAGCAGGACGTTCATGAGCTCCTGGTAGGAGCCCCCGTCCACGGCGACCGCGGTGAGCCGCTCGTGGATGACCCGGGACCGCTCCAGCTCCAGGGCCTGCCGGTTCAGCACCGTGCCGAGCACTTCGGACAGGATGTCGTTGAACATGACCGAACCTGGCAACTCCAGGACGGGGAAACCGAGTTCGTCGGCGGCCGCCAGCATCCGCGGCGGCAGCGCGGGCAGATACGGGCCGACCTTCACACCGAGGGCGGCCAGACCGCGTTCGGCGAGGCCCGGGACCAGGGCGCTCAGCGCCTCGGAGTCGTCACGGACCGCGTAGGCCGTGGTCAGCAGCAGTTCGCCGCCGCGCATCCAGCGGACGATGTCGGGGACTTCCATCACGTTGACGACGCGGATACGGCGGCCGCGGCCGCTCGCCCCGGCGACCAGGCGTGCGCCGCTCAAGCAGGGCAGGGCCAGTGCCTCGGCCACGGTCAGACCAGGGGAGAGGCCGGAGGGGACGGTCTGGGCGGAACCAATACCGATGCCAGTCATGCGAGTTCACTATGCGTCAGCGGAAGGTGACCCGTAATACCCTGTGCGTAACTTCTGTGTTTCCCGCCGGGGCCGCGGCGTCCCTTGTCAGCGGGTGTCAACCGCGGGCCGTCCACGCTGGCGTCCGGTGCCCATGACCGTCTCTCGGCACCGCCCCTACCGTGACCGCATGATTCCCCGAACCGTGTTGCGGACAGCGGTGGTCGCCATCGGCGGCAACGCGCTGCTGCGAGGTGGCGGCCGCGCCACCATCGCCGAACAGGTCGAGGCCGCACGAGCACTGGCGCAGCCGGTCGTCGAGCTGGCCGATGCGGGGTGGCGGGTCGTGGTCACCCACGGCAACGGACCCCAGGTCGGATTCATCAAGCGCCGCGCGGACCTCGCGGCATCTCTGGCCCCCGAACTCCCCACGCCGGACCTCGACATGTGCGTCGCCGACTCGCAAGGCGGCCTCGGCTCCATCCTGGCCACCGCGATCGCGGGCCGGCTGCGCCGCCTCGGCGGGGCGCCGGACCGCATCGCGGCGCTGGTCACCCACACCGTGGTCGACGCGGACGACGAGGCCTTCGCCCGGCCGACCAAGCCCATCGGCGCCTTCTACCCGGCCGCGCGAGCACAGGAGTTGGCCTCCGCGCACGACTGGACGGTGGCGGAGGAGGACGAGCGGGGCTGGCGGCGCGTGGTCCCGTCGCCCCGGCCGCGCCGCGTCCTGGAGACCGACGCGGTACGGGCGCTGTCCACGGCCGGATTCACCGTGATCGCGGGCGGTGGCGGCGGCATCCCGCTGGTGGAGTCCGTGGACGGCGGCTACCGGGGCGTGGAGGCGGTCATCGACAAGGACCTCACCTCGGCACACCTGGCCGCGGCGCTCGACGCGGACCTGCTGGTCATCACCACCGGCGTCGAACGGGTCGCCGTCGACTACGGGCGGCCCACCCAGCGCTTCCTGGACCGGCTGGACCGCGAGGAGGCCGAACGGCTCATGGCCCAGGGCCAGTTCCCCGCGGGCAGCATGGGCCCCAAGATCAGGGCGGCACTGGACTTCCTGGACGGCGCCCCCGGCCGCGCGGTGCTGATCACCTCCCCCGAACGGCTCGGCGCCGCGCTCGACGGACACACCGGCACCTGGTTCGGGCGCGATCCGGTGACCGCCGCCCAAACACCCCTCGACGCCACCGTCACGGCAGGGAGGCAGTGATGATCCTCGAATCGGGACACGGTCCGGTCGACGGCACGCACTATCTGCGGGCCACACCGGAATCCGTCGGCTGGGGACGGCTTCCCTGCCGCACCACGGAGCCGGGAGCGACGATCGAGTCCGGCGACACCGTCACCTTCGACACCATCTCCCACGAGGGCATCCTGGAGGACCAGGGCCGCGACCCGGTGGCCTTCTTCGGGCGGTACGGGATCGCCGCGACCGAGGTGCTGTCCGACGCGCGCCTGCTGGCGAAGACGCCGCCACCGCGGGACCCCGAGGCGGACGGCCCCCACGTCGTCACCGCACCCGTCCGGATCCGGGGCGCCGAACCCGGCGACCTCCTCAAGGCCGAGGTGCTGTCCCTGCACCTGCGGGCCGACTACGGGGTGATCTCCAGCCGGCACGGACGCGGCGCCCTGCCGGACGAGTTCGCCTGCGAGGGACCCGAGTTCACCTTCTGCACCGTGGAGCGCGAGGGAGGCCGCGACGTCGGCGTGATCCCGTACGGCGACGGCCGCTCGGCGCGGTTCCCGCTGCACCCCTTCATGGGCGTCATGGGCGTGGCCACCGACACCGACCACGGCGAGCACACGGTGCCGCCCGGACGGCACGGCGGCAACATCGACATCAAGGACCTCGCGACCGGCTCCGCCCTGTACCTGCCCGTGCAGACGGAGGGCGCCGGGTTCTACACGGGCGATCCGCACTACGCGCAGGGCAACGGCGAAGTCGCCCTCACCGCGATGGAGGCGCCGCTGCGCGCCACCTTCCGGCTCACCGTCCTCAAGGGCTCACGCGCCCGGTCCGCCGCCGCGGTCCTGAAGCAGCCCTTCGGCGAGACCGACCGGTACTGGATCCCCGTCGGGCTGCACGAGGACCTGAACCTCGCGATGCGCGCCGCGGTGCGTGCCGCCGTCGACTTCCTTTTCGACCGCTTCGGCATGGCCCGCACCACGGCCTACGCCTATCTCAGCGCCGCCGCCGACTTCGAGATCTCGCAGGTCGTCGACCAGGTCCAGGGCGTGCACTGCCTCATCCGCAAGGCCGACTTTTGCGCGTGACCGCGCGGTCCGTACCACCCGAACACGCGACCACCCGACCACCCACCATCGGGGAGGCCCTGTGCCACAGCTGATACTGCGTCAGGCCCGTGTCGAGGACGACCGGTCACCCCGCGACGTGGTGATCGACGACGGCAGGGTGAGCGCCGTCGGGGACGCCACCGGCAGGGAGGCGGACGAAGTGATCGAGTGCGACGGCCGGGTCGTCCTGCCCGGCTTCGTCGAACCCCATCTGCACCTCGACAAGGCCCTCCTGGACGGCGTACGCCCCAACCCCGACGGAACCCTGGCCGGCGCGATCGCCGTGACCGGGCAGCTCAAACGCGAGTTCACGCACGCCGGGGTACGGCAGCGGGCGCGCCGCGTCCTGGAGGCGGCCGTGCTCAACGGCACGACCGTGATCCGCGCGCACCCGGACGTCGACCCGATCGGGGGACTGCTCGGCGTCGAGGTGCTGCTGGAACTGCGCGAGGAGTACCGGGACCTGGTCGACCTGCAGATCGTGGCCTTTCCGCAGGAGGGCGTCCTGCGCTCACCCGGGACCGAGAAGCTCCTCGTCGACGCGCTGGCGGCGGGAGCCGACGTGATCGGCGGCTGCACGTACAACGAGGAGACCCTGGAGAACTGCCACCGGCACGTCGAACTCGTCCTCGACCTCGCGGCACAGCACGGCGTACCGGCCGATCTGCACGCCGACTTCGCCGACGACGCCTCCGATCCCCGGTACGCGCTCGCCGAGTTCATCGCCGAGCAGACGGCCCGGCGGGACCTGGGCGGGCGCGTGACACTCGGCCACATGACCTCGCTCGGCGGCAGGGCACCCGCCGACCGGGCGCGGGCGATGGCCGCCCTCGCCGACGCGGGCGTCGCGGTCGTGCCCCTGCCGGCGACCGATCTGCACCTGGGCGGCCGGCGCGACACCCAGGCGGTGCGGCGGGGCGTCGCCCCGGTGCGCGAGCTGTGGAGCAGCGGCGTCCTCGCCGCCTGCTCCTCGAACAACATCCGCAACGCCTTCACCCCGTACGGGCGCGCGGACCCCCTGGACACGGCACAGCTGCTGGCGCAGACCGGCCATCTGTCCGGGCCCGCCGACCTGAGCCGGGTGCTGCGCATGGTCACCCACGACGCGGCCCGGGTCGTGGGTGTCGCCGACGGCTACGGCGTACGGCCCGGCGCCCGCGCCGACCTGGTCGTGCTGGACACCCAGGTCTACGACGACATCGTCCTCGACCGGCCCGAGCGCGCGTACGTCGTCAAGGCCGGGAAGGTCGTGGCCCGCACCCGCAGAACGAGCGAACTCCTCACCCACTGAGGCCCGTTCGGCACCACCCGTCCCCTGACGTCCCCTGTCCGTCCGCCGTCCATCCACCGACCCCGCACCCCCCACCGCCCGCACGGCACCGCGCACCCGTCCCCAGACCTCCAGCCGAGGAGTCCCCATGCGCGAACGCCTCCCTCACGAAATCGTCGCCTCCGTCCTCGCCGGCCTGACGGCGTTCATCGGCGGCAACGCCCTGCACCTGCCTCCCTGGGCGATCTTCATCTCCTGGGCCGGCACCTTCATGCTCGGCGGTCCCAGCTGGGCCAACGCCCGCAGGCTGTGGCTCGCCATGCCCGCGGGCTCCACCTTCGCCCTCCTCATCGTGCTGGTGGAACAGCACGCGGGCGCGGCGCTCGGCGACGGCCAACTGGCCCGCAACGCCATGCAGGCCCTGGTCATCCTGGTCGTGAACAGCGCCCTGATGTACGCGGGACGGCTCAAGGCGCTGGCCCTGATCCCCGGCATGTTCTTCGGCTTCGCGAGCTTCTTCGCCACCTTCTTCGGCGGTTTCGGCTACGACGCCGGCAACCCCTGGGCGGCGTGGATCAGCGTCATCGCGATGAACGCCCTCGGACCCGTCTTCGCCTATCTCTCCAACCGGCTGACGTTCCCGGTCCGCACGACGGAACAGACGTCCGCCCGACCCTCGCCCGCCAAGCCCCCGGCGGCCGACCCGGGCCCCGCGTGAACCGGGACCTCCTACCGCAGTCGACGCCCCGGGGAGGGCACGTGACGAACGACTCGACCAACACGACCGACGCGACCAACGCGACTGACACAGACACGACCGGCGGCGCGAGAGACACCGGCCGGTACGGGCCGGGCGACGGCGACCACGCGGCGCTGGGCCACGAGTACGAACACGAACCGGTGCCCGCCTCGGCACGCCGCGGACTGCTGTCCGTGTCCGCGGTCTGGTTCGGCTTCCCGATGAACCTCGGCAACGCCGTCTTCGGCGGTGTCATCGTCTACAGCGTCTCTGATCAGCTAAGCGAACCTGTGCGAACCGTAAGGTCCAGCGTGCGTTCTGCCCACCTGGGTGGGGAAGCATGGGCGTGGAGATGGAATCCCGCGCCCAGTGCTGCTCCTCGTGGCCGGTGTCGGCGGGTGGTGGGTGTGCTGATCGTCGTCACGCCCTGGTGCCGGTGGGCTGCGCGGGGCAGTTTCGTCCGGCCCGTTGGTGCGTGTCCCTCCGGACGCTTTCCCGCCGGGCCCGAGGGGTCGGCGGGGGAGGGCGCCCTGCGTCGCCTGGGCGCGGGGCGTGGGGTTCTGCGCCGAGTGGCTCCGGTCTTGGACCGGTCTCTCCAGCGGGACTCGGTGCTGGCAGGTTCGACCGCCGCGGTGGCTTCGAGCTGGTCCACCACACTGCGGATGACCATGGCGCCGCTCGTACGGTCCACTACGGTCTTGGTCTGGTGGGCGAGGCCGCGTGCGGCGATGCGCTGCCACGCTCCCGTGTCGCGGTCGCCCTGCCAGCCGCAGTTCGGGTTCGGGCAGATGGCCCATTTCCAGCCGGGTGCGGTGGGCCGGTCGGGGGCTTTGCGGTGCCGCAGCGGGACGAGACAGCGGGGGCAGTGCCGGGAAGTATCTCGGGCTGGGACGGTGACGACTGCGATACCGGCTTCGGTGGCCAGATGCCGCATCCGGTCCACGATCTGTCCGCGGACCTGTTGGGACAGGCGGGTGTTGAGGGTGCGGCCCATGCCCCGAGCCTCCATCGAGCGGAGGTCCTCGACGTAGATCACGCTCGCCGAGGCAGCGATGGCCTGGTCGACGGTCCAGCGAGCGGCAGCCCAGGCCAGGGCGCGGTTGAGGTTTGACCGGCGGGTGCAGACGTGCCGGATCTCCTCGGCCAGGACTTCGAGTTTGCCCGTCAGATGATGTCCGTCGGTGTCACCGATGAGCCGGTCGTAGTGGTCGGTCTTGGCGTGCAGGTACTCGCTCTCGCGGCGCAGCCGGTGCCCTTTCGCGAGCACTCCGGCGGCTCTGAACTGGGCACCGGCTCCGACAGCTGTGAGGGAACCGTTGCCGTGGAGTCGGACGGCACCGGCGCTGAGCAGGGTGTTCAGGCCCCAGTCCACGCCCAGCGCATTGGTGTGCCCACTGCGTCGGGCCGCGGGAACCGCGTGGGTGTAGGCGAGGTCGGCGCGTGCCCGGCCCCGGTGGATGCGCAGGGTGGGCAGGTGTAGCACTGCACCGGGCGGGACGGTCGGCGGGAGTGTGATGGGGCAGGACACCCACGTCCAGTCCTGGTAGGAGCGTGGGTCGGGGCGGGTGGGTAATTGCAGCCGCAGAAGGGCCCGGCCTGGATCGTCGGCGCGCGCGATGGTGGCCTGCTGACTGTCGCACGCGGACAGCGGCAGGATCCGCGCTGTGCGGGGTGCGACTTCCAGTTCGAACACGTCGGTCGGTAGCCTGTCGTGCTTGCGTGCGAAGGCGGCGATCTGCCGGGTTCGGGAGGTGATGACGGTAGCGGGCAGGTATCCGCCCTCGGGGATGGCCTTGCGCACCGCATCCCACTCGTCCGGTGTTCGCTTCGTGGGTTCCGCGGGCCATGTCCCGATGACGCCCGTGGTCACATCCGCCCGCCATATTGTCGACCGCAGCATGCGTCCGGCCTGTTCCTGGGCCATGCGCACGATCCGGTCGTTGACACGGACGTCTTCTGGCGGCCTGATCGTCCAGCCCAGCCGCCTCAGAGCCATCCAGGCGTTCGACGGCAGCCCGCGGCCTGATGCATCCACGCCGGAGGCGAGCGTGTTCACGTCGGCGGCGTTCCAGTGCGCGGCCATTAGCCCGGCGACCATGCAGGACACCAGATCCGCAGCCCAACCCACCCGCTGGGACAGCACCGCGGCCGTCAACACCTCGCCCGTCTTCTCCGTCACACCCGTGCGCAGCAGGCCACGGGCAGAAGCCGTGCGGGCCGTCTCACCCTCACTGAGTGCCAGTCTCCGGCTCACCGGTCCCCCTTCCCGTCCGCGATGCTGTCATCCGATCAACGACACGACGATAGAAAGGTCACGCATTCGGTCCACGCGCGTACGTACGACTCCAGCAGGCGACCCATCGCTACAGGTCCCAAAGGGAAAACGTGAACCTCGGGCTGCTGCGCGGGGCTGCCGCCATCCTGTTCGGCAGCCTCGTCCTTCGCCTACGTCGATGCACTCGGTTGGCTTGCGGGCCGCACCGGAGAGAACTTCTCCCCATCCAGGGCCCCGAACGCATCGACGGCCGCATGGTCTCCCACACCGCCTGGACGGGCTTCACCCTGGCCGCCAACCTCACCGGCCAGCCCTCCGTCAGCGTCCCCGCGGGCTGGACCTCAGACGGCCTGCCCGTCGGCCTGCAGATCACCGGGCGCCATCTCGCCGACGCCGAGGTGCTGCGTGCCGCGGCGGCGTTCGAGCGGGCGGCACCCTGGGCCCACCGGTGGCCCGCCGACCCGCGGCAACCACCGCAACCGCCCACGACCGCGCCCTCGGGACTCTGACGGGACGGCACTCCGGCCGCCCGGCGCCGGGAGATCGCCCCGGGCGGAGCGGGGCGCGCACTCGGCTCCGTAGACTGCGCGTGTGGCTGAGCAGAGGAAGAGTGGCGCGAAGACCGGCGACGACGCGGAGCGGCCGGCACTCCCGGCGACCGGCTGGGCGGTGCTCGGACTGCTCTCCTTCGGTGAGGAGCTGTCCGGTTACGACCTGAAGAAGTGGGCGGACTGGTCGCTGGGCTTCTTCTACTGGAGCCCGTCGTTCAGCCAGATCTACAGCGAGCTCAAGCGCCTGGAGCAGGCCGGGTACGCCACGTCGCGGATGGTCGCGCAGGAGACCGGCAACCGCGACAAGAAGGTCTACCGGATCACCGACGAGGGACTGGAGGCGGTCCGCGCCTGGGCGCGCGAGTCGCCGGTGGAGCCGCCGGTGCTCAAGCACGGCGTCATGCTGCGCCTGTGGCTCGGGCATCTGCTGGAGCCCGAGCAGATGCGCGACGTGCTCGGCCGGCACCGGGAGTACGCCGAGACCATGCGCCGGCGCGCCGCCGCCGACGCGGAGGGCGGTCGCGCCGACGAGGCGTGGGCGTACCCCGTGCTGACACTGAAGTGGGCGGAGCGGTACTACGCCTCGGAGCGGGACCTGGCCGACGCCATGCTGGCCGACCTGGACGAACTGGAGAGCAGGCGCCCGTAGGTCCTGCGGAAGTACAGCAGCGGACCGCTGTCCCAGGTGTGGTCCGCCGTGGTCAGGGCGGTGACCCTGCCCAGCGCGATGGTGTGGTCGCCGCCGGGGAACGTCCCCGCCAGATCGCACTCGATCGTCGCGAGCGCCCCGTCCAGCAGCGGCGCGCCGTTGCGGCCCGGCGTCCAGCCGACCCCGGTGAACTTGTCCCCGCCGGTCACGGCGAACTGCCGGCACAACTCCTGCTGATCGGCCGCGAGGACGTTGACGGCGAACCGTCCGGCCGCGCGGAGCCTCGGCCACGTCGACGAGGTGTTCGCCGGGCAGAAGCACACCAGGGGCGGGTCCAGCGACACGGACGAGAAGGACTGGACGGCCATTCCGGCCGGCCGCCCGTCGGGCTGCGTCGCGGTGATCACCGCGACGCCGGTGCAGAAACTGCTCATCGCCTCCCGGAAGGTGGCGTCGTCGAGCGTGGCGGTCGCCGTGCGGGTGTGCGGAGCGAGGGCGGTCATGCGTCCTCCTGCATTCCTACTGGATGTCTATGCCTACTAGGTATATGCCTAACCGAAACACCTGTGATTGGATACCTCTCGCACCCGCACGTCAAGTGGGCGGAGCCCAGAGGAGCACCACGGAGGCAGCGGCAGATGAGATTCACGGAGGAACAGCGCGAACTGCGGTCGGCCGTAAGGGCGGTGCTCGCCCGCCACCCCGACGCGTCGGCCTGGCGACCCCTCACGGAGCAGATCGGCGTGGCGGCGCTCGCCGTACCCGAGGAGTTCGGCGGAGCGGGCGGTGGAGCGCTCGAAGTCCACGTGGTGATGGAGGAGTTGGGGCGCACCCTCGCCCCGGTCCCGTACCTCGGCTCCGCGGTGCTCGCCACCCAGGCCCTCCTGGCCTCGGGCGGCGACGGCGAGCTGCTGTCCGCGCTGGCGGAGGGCGCCGCGACCGGAGCCCTGGCCTGGGCCGAGGGCGGCTCCTGGGACCCGGCGGACACCCGGACGCGGGCCCGCCGGGGCGCGGACGGAACCTGGCGGCTGACCGGCACCAAGGACCACGTCCTGGACGGGGCCGACGCCGACGTGCTGCTCGTGGCCGCCCGCACGGACGCCGGCGTCTCCCTCTTCCAGGTCGCCGTGGACGGTGACGGCGTACGGCGCGAACGGCTGACGGCCATGGACACGTCCCGGCCCCAGGCCCGCGTGGTTCTGAACGGAGCCGGAGCGCGGCTGATCGGGACGGACGGCGACGGCGTGCGCGTGCTGCGGCACGTGCTCGACCTCGCGTGCACGGCGCTCGCGGCCGAGCAGGTGGGGGCGGCGGAGCGCTGCCTCGAGGTCACGGTGGCGTACGCGAGGGAGCGCGTCCAGTTCGGCCGCCCCATCGGCTCCTTCCAGGCCGTCAAACACCGGCTCGCGGACGCCTACGTGCTGGTGGAGTCGGCCCGCTCGGCGGCCCTCGGGGCGGCGACCGCGGCGGCGCAGGGGGCACCGGAGCTGTCCCGGTACGCCGCGGCGGCCAAGTCCGCCTGTTCGGAAGCCTTCTCGGCGGTGGCCGGGGAGATGATCCAGTTGCACGGCGGGATCGGCATCACCTGGGAACACGACGCCCACCGCTACTTCAAGCGGGCCCACGGCTCGGCCCAGCTCCTCGGCTCCCCGGCGTGGCACCGGGCCCGCCTGGCGGCGGAACTGGGACTGACGGACGACGGCCGCGGAGACGAGGACGCGGCGGCCTGAGCGCGGGTCTCCGAGACGCGCACAGTGGCACGACGGCTCGCCCTCCCGGGCAGGATCTCCGGGAGGGCGAGCCGTCGTGTGTGGGGTCAGACACCCCATGTCGTTTGAGGTCAAGCGGCGAGGACGCGGGCGCGGCACGCCGAGGGTGTGCCCCAGGCGGACCGCAGCGCGCGGGCCTTGCGGATCCACAGGGACAGGTCGAGTTCCTCGGTGTAGCCGAGGGCACCGTGCACCTGAAGGGCCGTGCGGGCGGCGGTGTAGGCGGCCTCGCAGGAGGTGACCTTGGCCGCGGCGATCTCCCGGCCGGCGTCCGTGGCGCCCGCGGTGAGCGCCAGGGCCGCGGCGTGGACCAGGGGCTGGGCGAACTCCAGGGCGATGAGGGTGTCGGCCAGGCGGTGCTTGATCGCCTGGAAGGAGCCGATGGCCACCCCGAACTGGGTGCGCTGGCGCGCGTACTCGACGGTCCGGTCCAGCAGGGCGCGGCCGAGGCCGAGGGCCTGGGCCGCGGTGACCAGCGCGGCGACGTCGGCGGCGTACGCGGCCGCGGCGGACACCGCGGGCCCCTGCGCGAGGACCGTTCCGCCGCCGGGCCGGGCCAGGCGGCGGGCCGGGTCCAGCGAGGACTGGAGGGCGCCGTGCTCCCCGGCCAGGCGTACGGTGTCGCCCTCGACGACGAACACCGCGTCGGCGGCGTCCGCGTCCAGGGCGTACGGGCTCTCGGAGGAGAGCAGGCACAGGGAGGCGACCGTCTTGCCGGAGGCGATGCCGGGCAGCCGGTCGGTGGCCGCGCTCTCGCCGCCCAGGCGGTCGAGAAGAGCCGCCGCGGCCACCGTCTCCACCAGCGGGCCCGGCACCGCGTGACGGCCCAACTCGGTGAAGGCGACGGCCAGTTCGACCGGAAGCATGCCCAGGCCGCCCTGCTCCTCCGGCACCGCGAGGCCGAAGATCCCGGCCTCCGCCAGCCGGCCCCACAGAGCGCGTCCGGGGCCGTGGTCCCCCTTCGCCCAGGCCCGGACGGCCGCGGGAGTCCCGGCCGCCGCGAGCATGCCGTCCAGTGAGCGGGCGAACTCCCGCTGTTCGTCGTCGAGGAGGAACCGCATCACCGGCGTCCCTTCGGCAGGCCGAGCAGCCGCTCGGCGATGATGTCGCGCTGGATCTCGTTGGTGCCCGCGTAGACGGGACCCGCGAGCGAGAACGTGTATCCCTCGGCCCAGCCGCCGTGTGCGGGCGCCTCCCCGGCCTCGTCGGAGAGTTCGCCGTACGGGCCGAGCAGATCGAGCGCCGTCTCGTGCAGGGCGATGTCCAGCTCGGACCAGTAGACCTTGTTGAGGCTCGACTCCGCGCCGATCGACCCTCCGGCCGCGAGGCGCGAGGCGCCCGCGTAGGTGAACAGCTGGTAGGCGCGGGCGCCGATCACCGCGTCGGCGACCCGGTCGCGCAGCGCGGTGTCGGACGGGTCGGCCTGCTCGTGCCACAGCCGGGTCAGCCGGTCGGCGGCCGCGGTGAAACGGCCGGGGGAGCGCAGGGTGAGCCCGCGCTCGTTGCCCGCCGTGCTCATCGCCACCCGCCAGCCCTGGCCCACCTCGCCGATCACGTCCTCGTCGGGTACGAAGACCTCGTCGAGGAACAGCTCGGCGAAGGCCGGCTTGCCGTCGAGGCGCCCGATGGGCCGTACCGTCACGCCCTCGGCGTCCAGCGGGAACATCAGGTAGGTCAGGCCCCGGTGGGGCTTGTCCGCGACGGGGTCGCTGCGGAACAGGCCGAAGGCGCGGTCGGCGAACGCGGCCCGTGACGACCAGGTCTTCTGGCCGCTCAGCAGCCAGCCGCCGTCGGTGCGCCGGGCCGTGGAGCGCAGCGAGGCGAGGTCCGAGCCGGCCTCCGGTTCCGACCAGGCCTGGGCCCAGATCACCTCGCCGCTCGCCATGGACGGCAGGACGCGCGCGCGCTGCTCCGGCGTCCCGTGCTCGAACAGGGTGGGGGCCAGCAGGTTGATGCCGTTCTGGCTGACCCGGCCGGGCGCGCCGGCCGCGAAGTACTCCTCCTCGAAGACGAGCCACTCAAGGACCGAGGCGCCCCGGCCGCCGTACTCCTTCGGCCAGGAGACGACCGACCAGCGGTCGGCGGACAGCGCCCGCTCCCACTCCCGGTGGGCCGCGAAACCCTCCGCCGTCTCCAGCGAGGGCAGCGGGCGATCGGGTACATGGGCGGCGAGCCAGGCGCGGGCCTCGGCCCGGAAGGCGTCCTCGGCGGCGGTGAAGTCGAGATCCATCAGGCTCCCGCCTCCGCCTCGCCGGCCGCCTTCATCGCGCGGACGTCCAGGCCGCCGAGCGAGTCCTTCGCGGTCTCGGCGTTGTGCGCGTGCGCGACATGGTGCAGCCCGAAGACCGAGTCCATGCCGGCGTGCATCCCCTGAAGATCCTCGGCCTGGTTGACGGCGCGCTTGGTCAGGGCCAGGCCCAGGCGCGGCATCTCGGCGACACGGTTCGCCAACTCCATGGTGCGGTCGGTGAGTTCGGCACGCGGGACGACACGGTTGACCATGCCGACCTCGTACGCGCGCTGGGCGCTCATCCGGTCGCCGGTGTAGAGGAACTCCTTGGCGATCCGCGGCGGCATCACCCACGGGTGGGCGAAGTACTCGACGCCGGGGATGCCCATGCGGACCACCGGGTCGGCGAAGAACGCGTCGTCGGAGGCGACGATCAGGTCGCACACCCAGGCGAGCATCAGGCCGCCCGCCACGCACGCGCCCTGCACCGACGCGATCACCGGCTTGGGCAGCTCGCGCCAGCGGCGGCACATGCCCAGGTAGACCTCCGACTCGCGGGCGAAGCGGCTCTCCGCCCCCTGCTTGTCGGAGTGGTCCCACCACAGGCCGGCCCGGCGGTCGAACGGCAGATGCGCGTCGCGTTCCGGAGTGCCGATGTCGTGCCCGGCGGAGAAGTGCTTCCCCGCCCCGGCGAGCACGACGACCTTGACCTCGTCGTCGTCGGCCGCGCGGTAGAAGGCCTGGTCCAGGGCGTAGGTCATCGCGGAGTTCTGGGCGTTGCGGTACTCGGGCCGGTCCATCGTGACCACGGCGACGGGGCCGTGGCGTTCGTAGCGGACGGGCCGCGCGGTCGCGGTGCGGGCAGCGGACATGCACGCCTCCTTTTCTAACAAGTGTTTGGTAGGTTAACGTGCGAGCCGTCAGCCGTCGAGCGTCCGGAGCCGCCCATGAGCACCGTCGAGGAGTTCCGTACCGAGGTCCGCGCCTGGCTGCGCGCCAACCTCACCGGTGAGTTCGCGAGCCTGCGCGGCCGCGGTGGCCCCGGCCGTGAGCACGAGGCGTTCGCCGAACGCCTCGCCTGGGAACGGCACATGGCGGCCGCCGGCTGGACCTGCGTCGGCTGGCCCAAGGAGTACGGCGGCCGGGGCGCGACCCTCGAGGAGCAGGTCGCCTTCCACGAGGAGTACGCCCTCGCGGACGCCCCCGCCCGCGTGGGCCACATCGGCGAGCAGCTGCTCGGACCCACCCTCATCGCCTTCGGCACGCCCGAACAGCGCGCGCGCTTCCTCGCGCCGATCGTCGCCGTCGAGGAACTGTGGTGCCAGGGCTACAGCGAGCCGGACGCCGGCTCCGACCTGGCGAACGTCCGGACCCGGGCCGAACTCGACGGCGGGGAATGGGTGGTGAGCGGACAGAAGATCTGGACGTCACTCGCCCACGAGTCCGACTGGTGCTTCGTCGTCGCCCGCACCGAACCCGGCTCCACCCGCCACGCCGGACTGTCCTACCTGCTGGTCCCACTGGACCAGGCGGGTGTGGAGGTCCGGCCCATCACCCAGCTGACCGGCACCTCCGAGTTCAACGAGGTGTTCTTCGACGGGGCCCGCACCCCCGCCGGGAACATCGTCGGCGCCCCCGGAGAGGGCTGGAAGGTCGCCATGGCCACCCTCGGCTTCGAACGGGGCGTGTCCACTCTCGGCCAACAGGTCGGATTCCGGCGCGAGTTGGAAGCCGTCATCGATCTGGCGAAGCGCAACGGCGCGGCCGGGGACCCGCTGATCCGGGACCGCATCGCCCGCGCCTGGACCGGCCTCGAGACCATCCGGTTCAACGCCCTGCGCATGCTGGAGGGCGTCACGGCCGGGGCACCGGGCCCCGAGGCGTCCATCGGGAAGATCTTCTGGGCCACCTGGCACCGGGAGCTCGGCGAACTCGCCATGGACGTCTGCGGCGCCGACGGCATGCTGGCCGCGGGCGAACCGTACGACCTCACCGACTGGCAGCGGCTGTTCCTCTTCTCCCGCTCCGACACCATCTACGCCGGTTCCAACGAGATCCAGCGGAACATCATCGCCGAACGCGTCCTCGGCCTGCCCAAGGAGGCCCGCCCGTGACCCCGACCACCCAGCCCCCGACCGTGCCCCCGTACGTCCCCGGCCACGACCTCCTGCGGGGCCGCACCGCCGTCATCACCGCCGCCGCCGGCGCCGGCATCGGCGGCGCCACCGCCCGGCGGCTGCTCGAAGAGGGCGCGCGCGTCGTCATCTCGGACGCCCACGCCCGAAGGCTGGGGGAGACCGAGGCCGAGCTGGCGGCGGCCTTCGGCGCGGACCGCGTCGCGGCGCTGCCCTGCGACGTCACCGACGAGACCCAGGTCGCCGCGCTGTTCGACCTCGCCGAGGAACGACACGGCCGTCTGGACATCGTCGTCAACAACGCCGGACTCGGCGGCACCGCCGACCTCGTCGAGATGACCGACGAGCAGTGGGACAAGGTCCTCGACGTCACCCTGGGCGGCACCTTCCGCTGCACCCGCGCCGCGCTGCGCCGGATGAAGGCGGCGGGCGGCGGGGGCGTCGTCGTCAACAACGCCTCCGTGATCGGCTGGCGCGCACAGCGGGGCCAGGCGCACTACGCCGCCGCCAAGGCCGGCGTCATGGCGCTCACCCGCTGCGCCGCCGTCGAGGCCGCCGAGTTCGGGGTACGGGTCAACGCCGTCTCGCCCAGCCTCGCCATGCACCCGCACCTGGTGAAGGTCACGACCCCGGAACTGCTCGAGGAACTGACCTCCCGCGAGGCGTTCGGCCGCTACGCCGAGCCCTGGGAGGTGGCCAACGTCATCGTCTTCCTGGCGTCCGGCTACTCCTCGTACATGACGGGCGAGATCGTGTCGGTCAGCAGCCAGCATGCGTGAGCGGCGCGAGGAACTCCTCGGCACCGCCGCCGAGGTCTTCGCCGAGCAGGGCTACAACGCCACCACCGTCCGCAAGATCGCGGACCGTGCCGGGATGCTCGCGGGCAGCCTCTACTACCACTTCGACTCCAAGGAGTCGATGCTGGAGGAGATCCTGCGGACCTTCCTCGACGAGCTGTGGGGCCGCTACGACGGCGTCCTGGCCGCCGGTCTCGGGCCCACCGAGACGCTGGGGGCGCTCGTCACCGAGTCCTTCCGGGAGATCGACCGGCACCGCGCCGCCGTCGCGATCTACCAGAAGGAGAGCAGACAGCTGCTCGCGCAGGACCGGTTCGCGTTCCTCGCCGAGTCGCAGCGCTCCTTCGAGAAGGCGTGGCTGGCCACGCTGGAACGCGGGGTCGCCGAAGGGGTCTTCCGTACCGACCTCGACGTCCGGCTCACCTACCGCTTCGTGCGCGACACCGTATGGGTCGCCGCGTCCTGGTACCAGCCGGGCGGACAGCACAGCCCGGAGGAGATCGCCCGCCAGTACCTGTCGATGGTGCTGGAGGGCATCGCCCTGCGCCCTGACGTGGCCCAGTAGACACACACAGAGATACAGACATCGAACGAGGAGTGACCATGGCCGAGGCATACATCGTCGAAGCGGTACGCACCCCCGTCGGCAGGCGAGGCGGGGGTCTCGCCGCCGTCCACCCGGCCGACCTCGGCGCCCACGTGCTCAAGGCGCTGATGACGCGCTCGGGCGTCGACCCGGCCGCCGTCGAGGACGTCGTCTTCGGCTGCCTGGACACCGTCGGCCCGCAGGCCGGCGACATAGCCCGGACCTGCTGGCTGGCCGCCGGGCTGCCGGAGGAGGTCCCGGGTGTCACGGTGGACCGGCAGTGCGGTTCCTCGCAGCAGGCCGTGCACTTCGCCGCCCAGGGCGTTCTCTCCGGCACCCAGGACCTGGTGGTGGCGGGCGGCGTGCAGAACATGTCGCAGATCCCCATCGCCTTCGCCAGCCGCCAGGCCGCCGAGCCGCTCGGGCTGACCGACGGCCCGTACATCGGCTCCGAGGGCTGGCGGGCCCGCTACGGCGACCAGCCGGTCAACCAGTTCCACGGCGCCGAACTCATCGCCGCGAAGTGGGACATCTCCCGCCGGGACATGGAGGAGTTCGCGCTGCGCTCCCACCAGCGGGCGGTCCGGGCCATCGACGAGGGCCGCTTCGAGAGGGAGATCGCCGCGTACGGGGACGTGACGACCGACGAGGGTCCGCGCCGCGACACCGGCCTGGAGAAGATGGCGGGCCTCAAGCCGCTGGTCGAGGGCGGCCGGCTGACCGCCGCCGTCTCCTCCCAGGTCTCCGACGGCGCCTCGGCGATGCTGCTGGCGAGCGAACGGGCCGTACGGGAGCACGGCCTGACCCCCCGCGCCCGCATCCACCACCTGTCGGTGCGCGGCGAGGACCCGATCCGGATGCTGTCCGCGCCGATCCCCGCCACGGCGTACGCGCTGAAGAAGGCCGGGATGACGCTCGACGACATCGACCTGGTCGAGATCAACGAGGCGTTCGCGTCCGTGGTGCTCGCGTGGCTGAAGGAGACCGGCGCCGACCCGGAGAAGGTCAACGTCAACGGCGGCGCCATCGCCCTCGGCCACCCTCTGGGCGCCACCGGCACCAAGCTCATGACCACCCTGCTGCACGAACTGGAGCGCACCGGGGGCCGCTACGGCCTGCAGACGATGTGCGAGGGCGGCGGCCAGGCCAACGTCACCATCATCGAGCGGCTCTGAGCGGATCGGGTCCGAAACGCGGGCACCCGTCCGCGGTCCCCGAGAGGGGCCGCGGACGGGTGGTCGTGCGTGCCTCAGGACGAGACGAGCACCGGGCCCCGGCTCCGGCGGAAGACGTGCGCCAGCGCCGGCTCCACGATCCCGCCGCCGGGCACCTCGCCGTCGAACCACCGGTCCACGCAGGTCCAGTGGTAGGGATGGCCCAGGTAGGCCCCGGTCAGATCCGCGACGTCCGCGAACTCCTGCTCCCAGACGTGCGTCCAGCGCGACGGCGTACGGACCTGGTCCACGTGGCTCAGCGCCCAGGACCTGATGGCGGGGATGTGGTCCGGCATGGCGAGGAGGTCCCGCTCCAGACCGGCCACGAGGTCGGCGGGCGTGCCCGGCCGCACGGTCAGCAGCAGCGTCCGCTTCACACGCGGGCCGGACAGCGAGACCGTCCGGCCGCGTACGGGCGCGAGCGCCACCATGTCCGACGGCTGTGGCACACCCAGCTCGGCGGCGATACCGACCGGCGACCGACGCGCCGTCACATCCCAGGTGGCACCCGTCCCACCGAAGCTCCCCGGAAGGTCGGACGCCGCCGAGGACGCCGACACACCGGGGAGCGCGCCCGCCGCGTCGTACGCCTCGGCGCCGTCCGCGGGGAGCATGGCCACCCAGCGGGTCATGCCGTCCCACCCTCCGCGTTCGACTCTTCGTCGAGGTCGACCGGTTCCAGCACCTGGCGATCGCGGTCCAGCGCCATCTCGTCCGTGCGCGACCAGAACGCGGCCACGCCCGGGTCGTTCTTCGCCACGGCGCGCGCGGCGAAGAACGCGGCGCTGTCCGGCAGTGACCACAGGACCCGGACGGCCACCGTGTCCGGCCCCGTCCAGCTGCGCCACACACGCTCCGCGACCATGCCGCGGCCCTGGGCGCCCGGCAGATAGTCGGCGCGCCAGCGGCGCAGCCATGGCCTCACCCGGTCACCCGCGAGCACGACGGTGTCGATGACCTGGACCCCGCTCACGACAGCTTCTCCAGCACCTCGGCGCGGTAGCGGTCGACCTGCTCGCGCAGCGCGGCCAGACCGCGCGGGCCCGTGATCCCGTCCGTGCCCCGGATGCGGGGCGCGATGACGAGGCGGGTCGCACCCGCGTCGGTGAAGCCGCGCACCCACGACGGATCCCCTTCCCGGTCCCGGTCGCGGGAGCCGGGCCACACCGTGATCTCCACGGCGTCCTCGGCCCGTCCCGCCCCGCGCGCGGCGGCCCGCATCAGCTCCGCCTGACGGGCGAAGTCCTCGGGGCCGATCGTGTACGGGAACCAGCCGTCGCCGACGCGGCCCGCCCGCTGGACGGCCGGGTCGCTGTTGCCGCCGAGGACGACCGGTACGGCCCCCGCCCCGGGCTGCGGCAGGGAGCGCAGGGCGGTGAAGGAGACGTGCCGTCCCGCGTACGAGGCGGGGGCGTCCGCCCACAGCGCGCGCATCGCCTCGACGCACTCCTCCAGTCGCCGCCCCCGGTCCCGGTAGGGCACGCCGACGGCCTCGTACTCCTCCTTCTGCCAGCCGATGCCGAGTCCCAGCATCAGCCGGCCGCCGGAGTGCCGGTCGATCGTGGCGGCGCGTTTGGCCAGGACCACCGGGCTGTGCAGCGGGGCGACCATCATGGCGGTGCCGAAGCGCAGGGTGGTGCACGCGCCGGCGAGGAAGGCGATGGTCTCCAAGGGGTCGGGCATGGGGACGGAGCCCGAACTGCCCGGTATCCGGCCGTCGTCGGCGTAGGGGTAGCGGGGTTCGTAGCCGTCGGCGACGGCGACGTGCTCGACGGTCCACAGCGACTCGACGCCGCACTCCTCCAGCGTGCCCGCGAGGTCGCGGAGGAAGCCGCCGGAGGTGATCAGACCGTCGGTGAACGGCGCCATCATTCCCAGTTTCAGCATGCGGGGTGTTTCCTTAACTCAGCATTCGGGCGCGGAGCTTCGCCAGGGTCGGGGTGTCCAGGCCGAGACCGTCCGTCAGGTAGCCGTTCAGGCTGCCGTAGTCGTGCTCGGCCTGGTCCAGGGCCGCCGCGAGATAGTCGTCGCGGACCTCCTGGACCGGGATGAGCAGGTCCGGGTTCCGCATGAGGCCGGCCTGCTCCAGCCCGTCGCGGGTCCTGCGGTCGGCGTCCGCACGGAAGTCGTTCGAGAGCAGGTAGTCCTTCTCCGCGGTCGCGGACGGGACGCCGAGGGCGCGCAGCAGGAGATAACTCATCCAGCCGGTGCGGTCCTTGCCCGAGGTGCAGTGGTAGAGCAGCGGAGACGCCTTGTGGTCCGCGATGTCCCGCAGGGTCTCGGCGAACTGCCGGCGGTTGTCCGCGCCGGTGACGAAGGCGCGGTAGACGGAGCGCATCAGCTGCTCCGCCTTCCCGTCGCCGAGCGCCTCCTGCTGCCGGACCGGGTCCCCGGAGCCGATGACCGCCAGGATCGCGGCGGACAGCCCGAGGTCGTCCACGGGCCGGGAGGTCGTGGTGAGGCCTGCGGGAAGGCGGTCGGCACCGTCGCGGCCGACCTCGCCCGGGACGCGGAAATCCACGACGGTGCGCAGGCGCAGCGTGGCCAGTGCCGCGACGTCCGCGTCGGTCAGCTTGCCGAGGGCGTCGGCGCGGAAGACCCGGCCGTGACGCACCTCGCGGCCCGTGCCGGTGCGGTAGCCGCCGATGTCACGGACGTTGACCGCCCCGGCGAGCACGATGTGGCGGACGGCCGTGACGCCGCTGACAGGCGGCGCGGTGACGGTGGCCGCGGCCGGTGTCCGCAGGGGGTCGGCCGTGGCGTACGCGGGGAGACAGCCGACGACCAGGGTGGCAAGCACCATCGCGGTCGCGCGGCGGGTTCGGGGAGCACGCATGGGATCAACTCCAAGGGTGGGGACGTACGTTCCCTGAGGTGGAGAAGGGTGCGGCTCGTCAGCCGGCGTGGGGCAGGGCACGGAGCGTGGCGTGGGCCTCGGCCATGATCCGGTCGACGAGTTCGGCACAGGACGGCAGATCGTCGATGACCCCCGCGACCTGGCCGGCGGCCATCACACCGAGGTCGGTGCGGCCGTCCACCATCGACGCCTTGAGGAGCATCGGGGTGTTGGCGGCCAGCAGGACCTGACTCCAGGTCAGTTCCTTGCCGTGCTTCATCGCCAGACCGTCACGGACCATCTGCGCCCAGCTCATGCCGCTCTCGCGGCGGAAGGCCGCGGCGTGGCGGACGGCTCGCAGCAACGAGGCGGCCCGGCCCGAGCGTTCCAGCGCGTCGACCAGGTCGGAGCGCAGCATCCGGTGCGGCAGGCCGTCCACCTTGGTGGTGAGGGTGACGTCCTTGACCGACGCGGCCAGGTACCTGGCCTTGACCGCGTCGGGCACGGTGCTGTCGGAGGTGAGCAGGAAGCGGGTGCCCATGGCGATCCCGGCGGCGCCGTAGGCCAGCGCCGCGACCAGGCCGCGCCCGTCGTGGAAGCCGCCGGCCGCGATCACCGGGATGTCCACGGCGTCCACGACCTGGGGGAGCAGGACCGTGGTGGCCACGTTCCCGGTGTGGCCGCCGCCCTCGCCGCCCTGCACCACCACGGCGTCGGCGCCCCACGCGGCGACCTTCTCGGCGTGCCGGCGGGCGCCGATGGACGGGACGACGACCACCCCGGCGTCCTTGAGACGTGCGATCAGGTCCCGGGAGGGCGCGAGCGCGAAAGAGGCGACCTTCACGCCCTCGTCGACGATGATCCGCACACGCTCGGCCGCGTCCCCGGCGTCCGCCCGCAGATTGACGCCGAACGGCGCGTCCGTGCGCGACTTGACCTCGCGGACGGCGGAGCGCAGCTGCTCGACGCTCATGGTGGCGGAGGCGAGGATGCCGAGCGCCCCCGCGTTCGCGGCGGCCGAGACCAGCCGGGGGCCGGCCACCCAGCCCATGCCGGTCTGCACGACCGGGTGCCGGACGCCGACGAGCTTGGTCAGCGGGGTGTCGATGGTGAAGCTCATGCGGGCACCTCGCGCTCGCGCAGCCCCTTCGGGTCGATGACCTCTCGGATCAGCCGCAGCTCCTCGGCGGTGGGCTCGCGGGTGACGGGCACCTCGGCGGGGACGGTGAGCTCGAAGCCGGTGGCCTCGACGACCTGCTCGACGCTCACGCCGGGGTGCAGGGAGCGCAGCCGCATCGTGCGGTCCGGGGTGTCGAAGTCGAGGACGCCGAGGTCGGTGATCACGTCCGCGACGCGGTGGTAGCGGGTCGCGGAGGGGCCGGCCTCGGCGGCACGGTCGTACCCGACCCCGCTGACCATGTCGACGCGCTCGACGAGCACGCGCGGGCTGTGCCTGGGGATCCAGTAACTGGTCGGGTTGTTGAGGGTGTTGACCGGGGCGCCGCGCACGCCGAGCAGTTGCCGGGTGGGCCGGGCCCAGTCGCCGATGCAGGAGATGTTCTGGTTGCCGTGGCGGTCGAGCTGGGCGGCGCCCATCATCACGTGCCGCCGCCCGGTGGCGACCATGGCCAGGTGCTGGCGGTACGGCAGCCAGCCCTCCACCACCTCGGCCCGTGCGCCGATGGCCGGCACGTCGCCGATGAGCATCGCCTCGCCGTCGGTCAGCAGCAGGTCGGGGGAGAAGGTGAGCTTCGCCAGCCGGGCCGCGATCATCGGGACGGTGCCCATCGGGCTGGCCAGCACCTCGCCCGCGTCCCGCCAGGCCTCGGCACAGGCGACCACGCAGTACTCGGCCCGCGTCGCCGTCGTCGTAGGGCTGCTCATGCGGTCTCCTCCTCGTGGAACGCCGCCACGGCGGCCTGGTACGCGTCCTCGTCGCCGGACAGGAACCGTTCGGTGAAGGCCCGCCAGGTCTCGGGGTCCTTGGCGGCGCGGGCGTAGGCGCGCTGGAACGCCTCGTCGCGGTCGTGGTCCGGGGCGCAGGAGGTGAAGTGCGCGCCGTTCGGGGTCTCGACGACGCCGTCGACGAACGCGCGCTTGACCAGCAGGGTCTGCGGCCCGCCCTCCTTCAGCAGGTCCGCGCTGTCCACGATCCGCTCGCAGGAGACGTACGCGGTGTCGGCGGCCTCGCAGAACAGGTCGTCGAAGTACGGGTCGGGGCCGAGGTACTGGCCGTTGCCGTGCCGGTCCGCCCGGTTGAGGTGGACGAGCGCGGCGTCCAGCCGCAGGGCGGGGGCGGCGACGAGCTCCTCGCCGTCCTCGTACGGCGATCGCACCGTGCGCAGCCGCGGATTGACGCGCAGCACGTCCGAGGCGAGACCGGCCCGGATCGGCATGAACGGCAGCCGGTGCACGGCGGCGGTCAGGCCCCACATGAGCATGGCCTCGTCCAGCTCCATCAGCTCCAGCGCGCCCCGCTGCCGGGCCGCGGCGAAGTGCGGCTCCAGGGGGATGGAGTCCAGGGTGGCGAAGGCCGCCACCAGCTTGCGGATCTTCCCGGCGGCGGCCAGGAGCCCGACGTCGGGGCCGCCGTAGGAGACGACGGTCAGGTCGGTGACGTCGGAGCGCAGCAGCGCGCGCACCAGCGCCATCGGCTTGCGCCGCGAACCCCAGCCGCCGATGCCGATCGTCATGCCGCTGCTGAGTTGTCCGACGACCTCGTCGGCGGTCATGGTCTTGTCCCTGCTCATGCCTGCTGCTCCTTCGGTTCCTGCTCCTTCGGCTCAGGCCGCTTCTCCGTGCCGAAGGTGTCCCGGACGCGGTCGGCGACGCCGCTGAGGTTCGCCTCGAAGGTGAAGCCCTGCTCGAAGCGGTAGCTGCGGCGGACGTCCACCGGGTCGATGCCGTTGATCGCGGCCTTGGCGAGACGGATCAGGGTGCCGTCCTTGGCGGCGATCTCCCGGGCCAGCTCCAGTGCGCTCGCCAGCAGTCGCTCGCGGGGGACGACCCGCCACACGGAGCCGTGCTGATGCAGCTCCTGCGCGGTGGCGGTGCGCGAGGTGTAGTACAGGGCCCGCATCAGGTGCTGGGGCACCAGCCGGGCGAGATGCGTGGCCGCGCCGAGCGCGCCCCGGTCCAGTTCGGGCAGACCGAAGGTCGCGTCGTCGGAGGCGACGATGGCGTCGGCGTTGCCGACCAGGCCGATGCCGCCGCCCAGACAGAAGCCGTGCACGGCGGCGACGACGGGCACCTCGCAGTCGTAGACCGCCGCGAACGCCTCGTAGCAGCCGCGGTTGGCACCGATGAGGGCATCGTGCCCGGCCGTGCGCTGCATCTCCTTGATGTCGACGCCGGCGTTGAAACCGCGGCCGGCGGCGGTGAGCACGACGCAGCGCACCTTCGGGTCGGCCCCCGCGGCGCGCACGGCGGCGGCCAGGTCGTACCAGCCCCGCACGGGCAGGGCGTTCACCGGAGGGAAGTCCACGGTGACGACGGCGATGCCCTCTTCGGGGGCAGAGGTGGAGACACCCATGGGCAGATCAGCTACCTTTCCACCAAACGTTTGTTAGGCGGAAGATAGCAGTGGTCCGCTCTTTGCGGGAGGTGTCCATTGGCAGCGGTACTCGACTTGTCCGGATCCGTCGCCGTCGTCACCGGCGGCAGCCGGGGTGTCGGGGCGGGGATCACCCGTGCGTTCCTTGAGGCCGGCGCGCAGGTCGTGACCTGCGCGCGCAGGCCCCCGGACACGCCCGTCGAGGCGGGCGGGCGCACCGCCCGCTTCCTCCCCGTCGACCTGCGCGACCCGGAGGCGGTCGACGGTTTCTTCACCCGGGTGCACAGCGAGTACGGGCGGCTCGACACCCTGGTCAACAACGCCGGGGGCACGCCCTTCCGGCCGCTCGGCGAGGGCGGGGCCCAGCGGCACGCCCGGGTCGTCGAGCTGAACCTGCTCGCACCCCTGACCGCGTCCCTCGCCGCGTACGAGGTGATGCGCGCTCAGGACGGCGGCGGGTCGATCGTGATGATCGGCAGTGTGAGCGGGACCCGGCCCTCACCGGGCACCGCCGCGTACGGCGCCGCCAAGGCCGGCCTGGACAACCTCGCCCGCTCCATGGCCGTGGAATGGGCGCCCGAGGTGCGGGTCAACACGGTCGTCCTCGGCATGGTCCGCACCGAACTGTCGCCCCTGCACTACGGCGACGAGGAGGGGATCGCCGCCGTCGGCCGCACCGTGCCGCTCGGCCGGCTCGCCGATCCCGCGGACGTCGGTGACGCCTGCGTCTTCCTCGCCTCCGACCGCGCCGCGTACATCAGCGGCGCCAGCCTGCACGTCCACGGCGGAGGGGAGCGCCCGGCCTTCCTCGACGCCGCCACCGTCAACAAGTGATCACACCGTCGAAAAGTGACCAACTCCGGTGAGGTGCGGGGCCGTTCCCGCCGAG
Organism: Streptomyces sp. NPDC002520; assembly: GCF_053595235.1. Lineage (NCBI taxonomy): Bacteria > Bacillati > Actinomycetota > Actinomycetes > Kitasatosporales > Streptomycetaceae > Streptomyces > Streptomyces sp. NPDC002520. The sequence goes on from NZ_JBSFXG010000025.1 coordinate 29,884, forward strand.
ACCTCGACTCGCTCACCGAACCGTCGGAACCGTAGGAACCGTAGGAAAGGACACCATCCATGACCGGACTGTGCACCGGACGCGTCGCCGTCGTCACCGGCGCGGGCCGCGGGCTCGGCCGCGCCCACGCCCTCGCCTTCGCCGCCGAGGGGGCGAGGGTCGTCGTCAACGACCTCGGCGTCGGCCTCGACGGCACGGGCGCGGCCTCCGGACCGGCCCAGCAGGTCGTCGACGAGATCCGCGCACTCGGCGGCGAGGCGGTGGCCCACGGCGGCGACATCGCCACCCCCGAGGGCGCCGCCTCGCTCGTCGCCACGGCCCTGGACACCTTCGGCCGCCTCGACACCCTCGTCAACAACGCCGGGTTCCTGCGCGACCGCATGCTCGTCAACCTCGACGAGGACGACTGGGACGCCGTCATGCGCGTCCACCTCAAGGGCCACTTCCTGCCCCTCAAGCACGCCTGTGCGCACTGGCGCGCCGAGGCGAAGGCCGGGCGCACGCCCGAGGCCCGCGTGATCAACACCAGCTCCGGTGCCGGACTGCTGGGCAGCGTCGGCCAGGGCAACTACTCCGCGGCCAAGGCCGGCATCGTCGGCCTGACCCTGGTGGCCGCCGCCGAGACGGCCCGCTACGGCGTCCAGGTCAACGCCATAGCCCCGGCCGCCCGCACCAGGATGACCGAGCAGACCTTCGCCGACACCATGGCCGCCCCCGAGGGCGGTGCCTTCGACGCCATGGCCCCGGAGAACGTCTCCCCGCTCGTCGTCTGGCTGGGGTCCGCCGCGAGCGCCGGGGTCACCGGGCGGGTCTTCGAGGCCGAGGCCGGCCGGATCACCGTCATGGAGGGCTGGCGGCCCGGCCCGACCGCCGACAAGGGCGCCCGCTGGACGCCCGCGGAGGCCGGCGAGGCGACGCTGAAGCTGCTCGCCGAGGCCGAGACCCCGCAGCCCGTGTACGGGGCGCAGTAGACCGGGTCACGACAGCGGCGCGCGGGACGAACGGCCCCGGAGGCACAGGCCTCCGGGGCCGTTCGCCGTCGTCCCTCCGAGGCCGTTCGCAGCCCTCCCTGGGGCAGTTCAGCGCCTTCGCGGAGCGCCTTTCCCGGTCAGCGGGAAATCCCGCTCCCCGCCCCCGGCCCCTCCTGCTTAGCCTCCCGGAACAGCCCAACGCCCCGCAGAGGACCCCCATGCTCACGGACTTCCAGAGGCACCAGGCGGCGGAGATACTGCGCCGCGCCGAGCTCGGCCGTACCCCGGTCGTCCCGCTGACCGAGACCTTCCCGGCGATCGACACCGAGGACGCGTACGAGATCCAGCTGCTCAACATCCGGCAGCGGACCGACGCAGGCGCCGAGGTGCGCGGTCACAAGGTCGGCCTGTCCTCCCCGGTCATGCAGCAGATGATGGGCGTGGACGAGCCGGACTACGGCCACCTGCTCGACGACATGGAACTGAGCGCCGGCGGCCTGGTGCCCGCCGCCCGCTACTGCTACCCGCGCGTCGAGGTCGAGGTCGGCTTCGTCCTCGGCGACGACCTGCCGGGGGAGGACTGCACGCCGGCGGACGTCCTCGCCGCCACCGAGCGCGTCGTCCCCGCGCTGGAGTTGATCGACAGCAGGATCCGCGACTGGCGGATCTCCATCGCCGACACCATCGCGGACAACGCGTCCTCCGCCGGATACGTCATCGGCGAGGGCCGGGAGGTGCGCGGGCTGGACCTGAAGGCGATCGACGCCCGGCTGACCAGCGGCGGCGAACTGCTGGCCGAGGGCCGCAGCGACGCCGTGCTCGGCGACCCGGCCGTCTCCGTCGCCTGGCTCGCCCGGACCGTGGCCCGCTTCGGCGTGCCCCTGAAGAAGGGCCATGTGGTGCTGCCCGGCTCCTGCACCCGGGCCGTCGACGTGGCGGCGGGAGCGACCTTCACCGCGGAGTTCACCGGGCTGGGCTCGGTCTCCCTCTCGTTCAGCTGAGGTGATTCAAGGAAATGACGTCCACCAAGACCAAGGCGAGCGCCGCGATCGTCGGATCCGGCAACATCGGCACCGACCTGCTGTACAAGCTGCAGCGCTCCGAACTCGTGGAACCACGCTGGATGATCGGCGTCGACCCCGACAGCGAGGGCCTCGCCCGCGCCCGCGGAGCCGGTCTGGAGGCCAGCCACGAAGGGGTCGACTGGCTGCTCGGCCAGGCCGAACTCCCCGACATCGTCTTCGAGGCCACCTCCGCGTACGTCCACCGGGCCAACGCCCCCCGCTACGCGGAACTCGGCATCAAGGCGGTCGACCTGACCCCGGCCGCCGTCGGCCCCGCCGTCGTGCCGCCCGCCAACCTGCGCGAACACCTCGACAAGCCCAACGTCAACATGATCACCTGCGGCGGCCAGGCCACCATCCCCATGGTGTACGCGGTCTCCCGCGTCGTCCCGGTGGCCTACGCGGAGATCGTCGCCTCGGTGGCATCCGTCTCCGCGGGACCCGGAACCCGGGCGAACATCGACGAGTTCACCCGCACCACCTCCCGCGGCATCGAGACCATCGGCGGCGCCGAACGCGGCAAGGCGATCATCATCCTCAACCCCGCCGACCCGCCCGTCATCATGCGCGACACCGTCTTCTGCGCGATCCCCGAGGACGCCGACCGCGCCGCGATCACCCAGTCGATCAAGGAGATCGCCGAACAGGTCGCCACCTACGTGCCCGGCTACCGGCTGCGCAGCGAGCCGCAGTACGACGAACCGCGCACCGAGAACGGCGGCATGGCGCGCGTCGCGATCTTCCTGGAGGTCGAGGGCGCCGGCGACTACCTGCCGCCGTACGCCGGAAACCTCGACATCATGACCGCCGCCGCCACCAAGGTCGGCGAGGAGTTCGCAAAGGGGATCATCGCGTGACGTACTCCGAAACCCTCGACATCCGAGTCACCGACTCCTCCCTGCGCGACGGCTCGCACGCCAAGCGCCACCAGTTCACAGGCGAGGACGTCCGCAGCGTCGTCGCCGCGCTGGACGGCGCCGGCGTGCCCGTCATCGAGGTGACACACGGCGACGGCCTCGGCGGCTCGTCCTTCAACTACGGCTTCTCCAAGACGCCCGAGCAGGAGCTGATCAAGATCGCGGTGGACACCGCGACCCGGGCGAAGATCGCCTTCCTCATGCTCCCGGGACTCGGCGTCAAGGACGACATCCGCGCCGCGCACGGCAACGGCGCAAGCATCTGCCGCATCGCCACGCACTGCACCGAGGCCGACATCGCCGTCCAGCACTTCGGACTCGCCCGCGAGATGGGCCTGGAGACCGTGGGCTTCCTGATGATGGCCCATTCCACGACCCCCGAGAAGCTCGCCGCGCAGGGCCGCATCATGGCCGACGCGGGCTGCCAGTGCGTGTACGTGGTCGACTCGGCGGGCGCCATGGTCATGGACGACGTCACCGACCGCGTCGAGGCCCTGGTCGCCGAACTCGGCGGCGACGCCCAGGTCGGCTTCCACGGACACGAGAACCTGGCCCTCGGCACGGGCAACTCGATCGCCGCCGTCAAGGCGGGCGCCCTGCAGATCGACGGCTCCACCCGCCGCCTCGGCGCGGGCGCCGGCAACACCGCCGTCGAGGCGCTGGTCGCCGTCTGCGCCAAGATGGGCATCCGCACCGGCATCGACGTCCTGAAGATCATCGACGCGGCGGAGGACGTGGTCCGCCCGGTGATGGAGGACGAGTGCCGACTCGACCGGCTCGCCCTGCTGATGGGCCACGCCGGCGTCTACTCCAGCTTCCTGAAGCACGCCTACCGGCAGGCCGAACGCTACGGCGTCTCCGGCGCCGAGATCCTGCTGCGCGCGGGCGAGCGCCGCCTGGTCGGCGGTCAGGAGGACCAGCTCATCGACATCGCCGTGGAACTCGCCGCCCAGCGGTGAGCCGCATCCCTCAAAGAGCCGCACTGCACAGGAGGAACTGATGACCGCACTCAACGAAGAGGTCCGGGTCATCGAGGCGGGCAAGCCGCCGGCGCGCTTCGCCCGGGGCTGGCACTGCCTGGGCCTGGCCGACAGCTTCAAGGACGGACAGCCGCACGAGATCGAGGCCTTCGGCACCAAGCTGGTGGTCTTCCAGGGCGAGGACGACGGGCAGTTGCACGTCCTGAACGCCTACTGCCCGCACATGGGCGGCAACCTCGCCCACGGCAGCGTCAAGGGCGACAGCGTCGCCTGCCCGTTCCACGACTGGCGCTGGGCGGGCAACGGCCGCTGCTCCGGCATCCCGTACGCGCGCCGCGTCCCCCCGCGCGCCCGCACTCGCGCGTGGACCACGCTGGAGGAGAACGGGCAGCTGTTCGTCTGGAACGACCCCCAGGGCAACCCCCCGCCGGCGGACGTCACCATCCCGCGGATCGAGGGCGCCCACAGCGACGAGTGGAGCGACTGGACCTGGAAGACCCTGCGGGTCGAGGGCTCCAACTGCCGCGAGATCGTCGACAACGTCGTGGACATGGCGCACTTCTACTACGTCCACTACTCCTTCCCGACGTACTTCAAGAACGTCTTCGAGGGGCACGTCGCCACCCAGTACATGGAGAGCGACCCGCGCCCGGACGTGAACCTGGGCACCCTCAGCACCTCGCTGCGCTCCGACGCCTCGTACTTCGGCCCCTCGTACATGATCGACTACCTCTACTCGCCGGTGGCCGAGGGCGTCGAGATGGAGATGGTGCTGATCAACTGCCACTACCCGATCGACGAGAACAGCTTCGTGCTCCAGTACGGCGCCATCGTCAAGAAGCTGCCCGGGATGACGGACGAGCAGGCCGCCGAGGCCGCCCGCCTCACCGCCGAGGGCCTGGAGACCGGCTTCGAGCAGGACGTGGAGATCTGGAAGAACAAGACCCGGATCGACAACCCGCTGCTGACCGAGGAGGACGGTCCTGTCTACCAACTGAGGCGCTGGTACGAGCAGTTCTACGTGGACGCCGAGGACGTGAAGGACGAGATGACACGCCGCTTCGAGTTCGAGCTGGACACCAGCCGGGCCAATGAGTCCTGGAAGGCCGAGGTCGCTCAGAACCTCGACCGTCTGAGGGCCGAGCGGTCGGCGGCGACGGAGACCGGAGCCTGACATGCAGCCGGTGGAGTGCGCGACCTGCGGCAACCAGGTCCTGTGCGAGAAGTTCAGCATGGCCCACACCTCCGTGCAGTGGACCGCGGACGCGGCCGTCGTCTGCGCGGAGTTCCGCGACCGGGTGGCCCAGGGCGGCAACACCGCCCGCATCCGGACCTGCCGGGGGCTGCGCGACAGCATCGACCGCGCGGTCGAGGAGGGCAAGCTGGAGGTCTCCGATGCCTGAGCCGACGCCCGGTCCTGCCTCCGGGCCGACGTCCGGGTCGCGTACCCGCCGGCTGCGTGTGACCGAGGTGATCGCGGAGACGGCCGACGCGTACTCCCTGGTGCTCCGGGCACCGGAGGAGACCGCGGACCGCTTCGACTACCGTCCCGGGCAGTTCCTCACCCTGAAACTGCCCGGGACGGACGGCGGCGCCGTCGCCCGCTGCTACTCGCTCGCCAGCTCACCGCACACCGGTGAGCCGATGAAGGTCACCGTCAAACGGGTGGCCGGCGGGTACGGCTCCAACTGGGTGTGCGACCACCTGACAGCGGGGGACGAGGTGGAGGTGCTGCCCCCCGCGGGCACCTTCACCCCGCAGTCCCTCGACCGCGACCTACTGCTCGTCGCGGGGGGCAGCGGCATCACGCCGGTGCTGTCGATCGCGAAGTCGGCCCTGGTGACGGGGCAGGGCCGGCTCACCCTCCTGTACGCCAACCGCGACGAGTCCTCGGTCATCTTCCGCGACGAACTGCGGGAGCTGGCCAGGGACTTCCCGGACCGGCTGGTGGTGATCCACTGGCTGGAGTCGCTCCAGGGACTGCCCCTCGCGGACCGGCTGACCGCCGCGCTCGCGCCGTACGCCGACCGTGAGGCCTTCGTCTGCGGCCCGCAGCCGATGATGGACGCCGTCGAGCAGACACTGCGCGCGCTCGGCGCACCGGGCGACCGGATCCACCGCGAGCGGTTCTTCTCCCTCGGCGCGGACGTCTTCGACACACCGTCCGCGGTGGAGATCGCGGACGGGGAGGACGGCAGCACGGCGCGCGTGGAACTCGACGGCGAGACCCACACGGTCCGCTGGCCGTCGCGGACACCACTGCTCGACGTCCTCCTGGCCGCGGGCGTGGACGCCCCGTACTCCTGCCGGGAGGGCGCCTGCAGCGCCTGCACCTGCCGGGTCGTGACCGGCGAGGTGAAGATGCTCCGCAACGACGTCCTGGACGAACAGGACATCGCCGAGCGCTACGTCCTGGCCTGCCAGTCCGTGCCCCTCACCGACGAGGTCGAGATCACCTACTCCTGAGGCGGACGACGAACACCGTCACGCCCTCACCCAAGGACCGTCAGGCCCTCACCCGAGGACCGTCACGCCGTCACCGAAGGAACGGATCATGTTCCGTACATACCTGATCACCGGAGCGGCCTCCGGCATCGGAAAGGCCACCGCCGACTTCCTGCGAGCGCAGGGACACATCGTCATCGGGGCCGACCTCAAGGACAGCGACATCTGCGCCGACCTGGCGACCGCCGAAGGCCGGGCCGAACTCGTCACGCGGGCCCGTGAGGTCTCCGGCGGCCGCCTCGACGCCGTCGTCGCCTGCGCGGGCATCGCGCTCCCCGACCCGCTGACCGTCAGGGTCAACTACTTCGGCGCGGTCGCCACCCTCGAGGGCCTGCGCCCGCTGCTGGCCGCCGGCACCGACCCGCGGGCCCTGGTCATCGGCTCGATCGACGCCGTGCACCCGACCGACCCCGCGATCGTGGACGCCGCGCTCGCCGGCGACGAGGAGGCGGCGGTGGCCGCCTCCCGGCTGGTCGTCGAGCGGGGCGAGGGGCACCTCGTCTACTCGTCCTCCAAGGCGGCGGTCTCGCGCTGGATCCGCCGCGCGGCGATCACCGACGCCTGGGCCGGGGCCGGCATCCCGCTCAACGCCGTCGGCCCCGGCGTCATCCTGACGCCCATGACCCTGCCTCTGCTGGACGACCCCGAGATGCGCGGGCTCGTCGAACAGGCCGTGCCGATGCCGCTGCACGGCCACGCCCGCCCCGAGCAGCTCGCCCCGCTCGTCGCGTGGCTGACCTCGGCCGAGAACACCCACGTGACCGGCCAGGTCGTCTTCGCCGACGGCGGCGCGGACGCCGTCCTGCGCGGCGACCGCATCTGACCACCCCGCACACCGGCGTGCGAGCGTGCCCCCTCACGGGGCGTGCTCACACGCCGGTGACCGCTTTTCCCCCCGTGCCCGGCAGCCGTCCGCCGACGTCCTCACATCCACTGACTGAAGCGCAGCCAGGACACCATGTTGTCCATCACGGGCTGCGGAACACCGGGCGCGGGCACCGCCTCGGCCGCCGGTGCCTTGGGGGCGGGCGCCTTCGTGTGCCGTCCAGGGCCGAACATCGACTGCCACACCGACCGCGTACAGGCGAGCACGGCGGGGGCGATCCGCTCCAGCTCCCGGTGGGTGCCGTTGCCGCACACCGAGATCGAGGCGACGGCCCGGCCCGCGCCGCGCAGCGGGGCGGCCACGCAGGACACCCCCCGGTACACCTCCTCGCGGTCGAAGGCGACCCCGCGCTCCCGCACCATCGCCAACTCCCCGCGGAACGACTCGGGATGCGTGATGGTGCGCGGCGTGCGCGGGCGCAGCCCGTGCCGGATCACCTGCTCCACCACCGCGTGGTCGCTGAACGCCAGGATCGCCTTGCCCGCCGCCGTGCAGTGCGCCGGCTGCCGCCCGCCCACCCGTGACGGCACGCCCGAGTCGTCCGCCCCGCCGATCCGCTCCAGGTAGACCACCTCGGCGCCGTCGAGCACCGTGAGATGCACCAGGTGGCCGGTGGACTCGTGCAGCGCGTACAGATGGGGCAGCGCCGCCCGCCGCAGCCGGTTGTGGTGCGCGGCCAGCGCCCCCAGCTCCAGCATGCCCATGCCCAGCCGGTAGTCGCGGCCCTCGCGCTCCAGCCAGCGCAGCTGCACGAGCTGGTCCAGGATGCGGTGCGCGGAGGAGCGGGCGAGACCCGAACGCTCCACGACCTCGGTCAGGGTGAGCCGGGGCTGGGCGCTCTGGAACGCGACCAGCACCTTCGCGGCCTTCTCCAGCAGCGACAGCGGCGGATACCCGGCCTCGACAGTCTGCGTCGTCAAGGCGCCTCACCTCCTACTCGGACAGCCGACGAACCCCGGGCCGCGGCCGTACATCCGGTGTTGCGGGGAGGTTGCCAGCGGATCCCGTCTGCTGGGAAGGGGTATTCCTTTTCGAAACAGTAACGCGTAGGTTCCGATGCGTCACCCACGACGACCCGAGCACCTGAGAGGGATGCGCATGCGTGACGACGACGTGCTCGCGGCGGTCCGCGACCTCGCACCCGCCCTGCGTGAGCGTGCTGCCGAGACCGAGGAGCTGCGCCGCCTGCCCGACGACACCGTGAAGGAGCTCGCCGAGAGCGGCTTCTTCCGGCTGCTGCAGCCCCGGGCGTTCGGCGGCCTCGCCGCCGATCCGGCCGTCTTCTACACGGCCCTCGAGGAGATCGCCACGGCGTGCGGCTCCACCGGCTGGGTCGCCTCGGTGATGGGCGTCCACCCCTGGCACGTGGCCCTGTTCGACCCGCGGGCGCAGCAGGAGGTGTGGGGCGCGGATCCCGGTACCCGTATCGCCTCCTCCTACGCCCCGACCGGGGAGGTCACCACCGTGGACGGCGGCTTCCGGCTCTCCGGCCGCTGGCGCTTCTCCGCCGGCTGCGACCACGCCGGGTGGACCCTGCTCGGCGGCCTCGTCACGGACGGCGAGGGCCGGCCCGTGGACATGCGGACCTTCCTCGTCCCCCGCCGCGACTACCGCGTCGACGACGTGTGGGACACCGTCGGGCTGCGCGGCACCGGCAGCAACGACATCGTCGTCGACGACGTCTTCGTCCCCGGGCACCGCACCCTCGGCTACGGCCCCATGGCCGCGCTGGAGTGCCCGGGCCACGCGACCAACACCGAGCCGCTCTACCGGATGCCGTACGCCGCGGTGTTCACCACCTCCATCTCGACCGCGATCGTCGCCGTCGCCGAGGGCGGCTACGCGTCCTACCTCGAGACCACCCGCGAGCGGTTCCGCGTCTCGTACGGGCAGAAGGCCGCCGAGGACCCGTTCGCGCAGGTGCGCATCGCCCGCGCCGCCAGTGACATCGACGCCGGCCGGCTCCAGCTGACGCGCAACGTCGCGGACCTGTTCGCCGTGGCCCGGCGGGGCGAGGAGATCCCCATGTCCCTGCGGGCCCGGGCGCGCAGGGACCAGGTGCTCGCCACCGAGCGCGCGATCAACGCCGTGGACCTGCTGATGGAGAACGCCGGCGGCAGCCCGATGCGCAGGGACGGCAGCGTCCTCCAGCGTGCCTGGCGGGACGTGCACGCCGGCCGTGGTCAGGCGGCCAACGACGTGGAGCGGGCGCTGGCCTTCTTCGGCAAGGACGCGCTCGGCATCGACATCCAGGACCCCATGCTGTGACCGTCCGCCCACCGGGTACCCGTGCCGTGCGCACCCGGTGGACCGGGCGCGGCCACTCGCCGACGGCGGGACGGCGCTTTGCGCCGTCTCCCCAGGGACGGCGGGCGACATCCACGACGGCGGGTGGTGGGCAGCGGACCGGAAGGCGGGCGGCGGACCGGGTGGCGGGCGGTGGACCGGGTGGCGGGCGGTGGACCGGGCGGCGCCCGACGCGTTCCCGCCCGCCGCCCGACCTCCGGCACACCGCGCCGCCCACCCGGCGCCTCTCACCCAGCCGCCCCCGATCATGCTGCCCCTCGATCCCGCAGTCACTTCCGATCCCCAGGCTCCCTCGATCCTCCAGTTCCCTCGATCCCCAAGCTCGCTCGATCCCCCAGCTCCCTCGATCCCGCAGTCACTTCTGCTCACGCAGCCACCTCCGACCAAGGAGCGGACAGACTCATGACCACCGTGTTCAACGACCAGGCGGGTGCGCAGGCCCCGGCCCCCGCCGGCCTCGCGCAGCTCGCCGACTACGCCGCGCAGGCGTACGGCCCGCAGGAGGCTCTCGTCGACGGTGAGGTCCGCTGGACCTTCTCCCGGCTGCGCGACGAGGTGCACGCGGCCGCGCGAGCCGCCCTCGCGCAGGGCGTGGGTCCCGGTGACCGGGTGGCCGTCTGGGCGCCCAACACCCGGTACTGGATCGTCGCCGTGCTCGGCGCCGTGTCCGTCGGAGCCGTCCTCGTCCCCCTCAACACCCGGTACAAGGCCGCCGAGGCCGCCGACCTCATCCGGCGCAGCGGCGCCCGGCTGCTGTTCACCGAGCGCGGCTTCCTCGGCATCGACTACGTGGAGATGCTCCGCGACTCGGGCGAGGACCTCGGGAAGCTGACCGGCACCGTGGTGCTGCGCGGCGAGGCCGCGGAGGGGACGCTGAGCTGGGCGGACTACCTGGAGGCCGGCGAGTGCGTGCCGGAGTCCGAACGGGCCGCCCGCGCCGCCGCGGTCCGCCCCGACGACCTCGCGGACATCCTCTTCACCTCGGGCACCACCGGGCGCTCCAAGGGCGTGATGACCACGCACGGCCAGACCATGGACGTCTACCGGGAGTGGTCCCGCGTGGTCACCCTGCGCTCCGGGGACCGCTATCTGCTGGTCAACCCCTTCTTCCACGTCTTCGGCTACAAGGCCGGCGTCGTCGCCTGCCTGCTGCGGGGCGTCACGATGCTCCCCGAGCAGGTCTTCGACCTGGAGCGGATCCTGCCCCTGCTGGCGAAGGAGCGGGTGAGCGTGCTGATGGCCACGCCCACCGTGTTCCACGGCCTGCTGGACCATCCGCGGCGCGCCGAGTACGACCTCTCGGGGCTGCGCCTCGCCGGCGCGGGAGGCAGCGGCGTCGACACGAGGATGATCGAGCGGCTCCGCGAGGAGATGGGCATAGCCGACGTGTTCAGCGCCTACGGCCTCACCGAGTCGACGGGCGTGGCCTCCGTCTGCCCGCCCGACGCGGACGCCAGGTCCGTGGCGACCACCGCGGGTCCGGCGCTGCCCGGCACCGAGATCCGGGTGGCCGGCGCCGACGGCGCCCCCCTGCCGCCCGGCGAACGGGGCGAGGTCCTCGTCCGCGGCTACAACGTGATGCGCGGCTACCTCGACGATCCCGACGCGACCGAGCGGACCGTCGACGCGGATGCCTGGCTGCACACCGGAGACATCGGCGTGCTCGACGAGCGCGGCTACCTGACCATCACCGACCGGCTCAAGGACATGTACATCGTCGGCGGCTTCAACGCCTATCCGGCGGAGGTGGAGCACGTCCTGCTCGGCCACGAGCAGATCGCCGACGTCGCGGTCGTCGGCGCCCCCGACGAGCGCCTCGGTGAGGTCGGCGTCGCCTTCTACACCCCCGCGCCCGGAACGGACCCCGACCCGGCGGAGCTGACCGCCTGGGCCCGCGAACGACTGGCCAACTTCAAGGTCCCGCGCCGCTTCCACGCCGTACCGGCGCTGCCGCGCAACGCCGGCGGAAAGATCCTCAAGGGAGAGCTGCGGCGCGCCGCCCGGGACGGGCGAACGACCTGACGGGCCCGGCCGGGGCAAGAGATCACCGACCGCGGCGGGGGGAATCCCACTCATCGGGAGGCGGCGATGGCCGCCGTCCCCCCGCCGCACGAATACTTCCAGCGCTCCTGACGGTGCATGACCCATCCGCACTCCACCACTTTTGAGGTTGAGATGGCGAACACGCGAGACAGCTGGGACCAGACGTGCGACGTGCTGGTCGTGGGATCCGGTGGCGGCGCACTCACCGGCGCGTACGGCGCGGCGGCCCGTGGCCTGGACACCCTGGTCATCGAGAAGACCCGGTACTTCGGCGGCACCACCGCCTACGCCGGCGCCGCCCTGTGGCTGCCCGGCAACCCCGCCCAGGAACGCGGCGGGCTGACGGACTCCGCCGAACTCGGCCGCGCCTACTTCCGCGCGGTCGTCGGCGACACCACCCCGCACGAGCTGCAGGACGCCTACATCGACAACGCGGGGGAGACCGTCGCGTATCTCGAGGAGAACCCGCACCTCTGCTTCGAGTACCGGCCCTTCCCCGACTACTACGCCGCCCCCGGCCGGTTCGACGCCGGACGAGCCGTCTTCCCCGTGGACCTGCCCGCCCCCGAACAGGCGCATCCGCTGCTGGCCGCGGTCCGTCCCCCGGCCTGGGCCGAGCGACTTCAGCTGCCTGTTCCCGAGGGGCCGTTGACGGACGGCCGCGCCCTGATCGGCCGGCTGCTCCTCGCTCTGGAGTCCACCGGGAACGGCCGCACCCTCCGCGACACCGCGCTGACCCGGCTGATCACCGAGGACGGCCGGGTCGTCGGCGCCGAGGCCGAGCACGAGGGCCGCGTCCTGCGGATCCGCGCCCGCCGCGGCGTCCTGCTTGCGGCCGGCGGCTTCGAGGCCAACGCCGAACTGCGCCGCGAGTGGCAGGGCCTCGACGGCGCCGACTGGACGATGGGCGCGCCCGGCGGCAACACCGGCCAGGCGCTGCTCGCCGCCGTCGAGGCCGGAGCCGGCACCGCGCTGCTCGACCAGGCCTGGTGGTGCCCCTCGCTGCGCTTCCCGGACGGCTCGGCCGCGTTCACGCTCGGCCTGCACGGCGGCATCTTCGTCGACGGCTCCGGCCGCCGGTTCGCCAACGAGTCGCTGCCGTACGACCAGATGGGCCGCCAGATGCTCGCCGCGAAGGCGGGCACCACCCCCGACGCGCCGGTCTGGTGGATCTTCGACGGCCGTTTCGGCGACGAACTGCCCGGCATCACCGTCGTCCCCGCCGACCGCGAGAGCTTCACCGAGGCGGGCGCGTGGCACACCGCCGACACTCTGGACGGCCTCGCCGAGCGCATCGGCGTCGACGCCGCGGCACTGTGCGAGACCGTGCGGACGTTCAACGGCTACGCGGCCGACGGCGTGGACGCCGACTTCCATCGCGGCGAGGACCCGTACGACCTCTTCTTCGCCCAGTCGGAGGGCCCCAACCCCTGCCTGGTGCCGATCGAGCAGGGCCCGTTCCACGCCGTGCAGATCGTCCTCGGCGACCTGGGCACCAAGGGCGGCGTGCGGATCGACCCCCGGGCCCGGGTGCTGCGCGAGGACGGCACGCCGATCCCCGGCCTGTACGCGGCGGGCAACACCAGCGCGTCGGCCTCCGGCCCCACCTACCCGGGCCCGGGCGCGCCGATCGGCTCGGCCATGGTCTTCGGCCACCTCGCCGCCGCCGACCTCGCCGCCCAGGAGTGACGAGCGGTCACTGAACAGACCCGGGCCCGCCCCGTCCCGCGCTCAGCGGGTCCGGGGTGGGCCGGGCCTCTCGGGTCTGTGCTCAGTGGTCCCGCGCTCAATGGTCCCGCGCTCAGCGGCTCCGTGCGGCCGCGCGGCCCGCTCTGCGGCCGTAGAAGCTGCCGTCGCCCAGCGAGATGCCGCTCGCGTAGCCCCAGGCGGCGATGCCCGCGGTGGCGCGGCCGGCCGCGTAGAGGCCGGGGACCGGGTCCCCGTCGACGTGCAGCACCTCGGCGTTCGCGCCGGTGGTGAGGCCGCCGAGGGCGAAGCCCGAGGTCATGCCCCGCAGGTCCACCGCGCCCAGCGGGCCGCGCAGCGGGCGCACCCAGCGGGCGGCCTTGCGCAGCAGCGGGTCCCGGCCGTCCTCGGCGTGCCGGTTGTAGACGTCGAGCGTCGACTCCAGGGCACCGGGCGGCAGCCCCATCGCCGCCCCCAGCTCGGCCGCCGTCTCGCACACCCAGGCCGGACGCATCTGCATGAACTCGGGAGCGGCGGAGACCCGCCGGGCCTCCTCGAAGCCCTCCTCGTCGAGGACGAGGAACGCCTGGTTGTCCTGCTGGAAGAGGGCGGCGTGGCCGAGCCGGCCGGGATAGGTGTCCTCGTTGATGAACCGCTGGCCGCGGCCGTTGACCAGGATCCCGCGGATCGAGTACTGCGGGTCCATGGGCAGGGCCACCTCGCAGGCGTCCATGTGCGCGACGCCCGCGCCGAGCGCCTGCGCCAGCTTGACCGCGATGCCGTCGTGCTCCTCCACGGCCGCGCCCGGACGGCCCGACAGCAGCGGGGCGTGGGCCGCCAGCATCTCGTCGTTGTACGTGAAGCTGCCGGTGGCGAGCACCACGCCGCGCCGGGCCCGCACCGTGACCTGCTCCCCGTAGCTGCGCGCGACCACACCGCGGACCGTGCCGTCCCGCTCGACGACCAGCCGCTCGATCCGCATGCCGTAGTGGGCCTTGACGCCGAGCCGTTCGGCGGTGTCCACCAGGGGCTTCATGAGCATGTATCCGCCGCCGCGCTCACCGGTGCGCTTGTTCTCCATCCGCGGCAGGTGGCCGCGGGGCGCGGGCGCGGCGATCTCGTCGAACGGGGCGGCGTTCTCGCCGCCCGAGTACATCAGGCCCTCGTCGCCGGCGGGTTCCCAGGCGGGATCGCCGTAGAAGACCGGCTTGAACGGCACGCCGCACTCGACCAGCCAGTCGAAGTGGGCGACGCTGCCCTCGCAGTAGTCGGTGACCTTGGCCGCGTCGGCCCCCGGCCCCATCGCCGCCATCAGGAACGCGGCCATCGCCTCCGGTGAGTCCTCGAACCCGCAGGCGCGCTGCAGGGCGGTGCCGCCGCCCAGGTACACGAAGCCGCCTGCCAGGGCGGCCGCGCCGCCCCAGCCGCCGGCCCGCTCCAGTACCAGCACCTCGGCCCCGGCCCGCGCCGCCTCCACGGCGGCCGCGGCTCCGGCTACCCCGTACCCGGCGATCACCACGTCCGCGGTGAGGTCCCAGGTGTCGATGTCCGCTGCTGCGTACGGTCTCACTCCGCCGTCCCCTCTTCGCGCGTCTTGTCGCGTCTTCTCGCGGGAATGCCGGCAGGAGCGTAGGGCGGCCGCAGCGCGTGCCACACGCCACGGCTCCCGGTGACCGGGAAAACGCCGCGCCGCCGTCGCTTCCCGCTCAGTGGGAGCCACGTATTTCGTTCCGGAACACCGCAGCGTACGGTCCTGCCACTTCCGCCACCACGACCACCCGAAAGGGGATGTTCATGGCCGAAGACGTGCTGGCAGCGGTCCGTGACCTCGTCCCAGCCCTGCGCGAGCGCGCGGCCGAGACCGAGACGCTGCGCCGCGTGCCCGAGACCTCCATCAAGGAACTGGAGGACACCGGCTTCTTCCAACTTCTGCAGCCCAAGGCCTTCGGCGGCCAGGCGGTCGACCCGCTGGTCTTCTACTCGGCCGTCAAGGAGATCGCCAAGGCGTGCGGCTCCACCGGCTGGGTCGCCTCCGTGGTCGGCGTCCACCCGTGGCACGTCGCCCTGTTCGACCCGCGGGCGCAGCAGGAGGTGTGGGGCCAGGACCCCAAGACCCGCATCGCCTCCTCCTACGCCCCGACCGGCAAGGTCACCGCCGTCGACGGCGGCTTCAAGATCTCCGGCCGCTGGCACTTCTCCTCCGGCTGCGACCACGCGAGCTGGGTCCTGCTCGGCGCTCTCGTCACCGACGACGAGGGCCGCCCGGTGGACATGCGGACGTTCCTGATCCCGCGCTCCGAGTACCGCATCGACGACGTGTGGGACACCGTCGGCCTGCGCGGCACCGGCAGCAACGACGTCGTCGTCGAGGACGTCTTCGTCCCCGACCACCGCGCCCTGAGCTTCGGTCCCGTCACCGCCCTCGACGTGCCCGGCCACGAGATCAACGCCGAGCCGCTGTACCGGCTGCCGTACGCCGGCGTGTTCACCACCACCATCTCCAGCCCGATCGTCGGCATCGCCGAGGGCGCCCTGGAGTCCTACGTCGAGACCACCCGCGAGCGCTTCCGCGTCTCCTACGGGCAGAAGGTCGTCGAGGACCCGTTCGCCCAGGTGCGCATCGCCCGCGCCGCCAGCGACATCGACGCGAGCTGGCTCCAGCTGACCCGCAACATCGGTGCGATGTACGAACTCGCCCAGCGAGGCGAGGAGTTGCCGATGGCCCTGCGCACCCGTACCCGCCGGGACCAGGTGCTCGCCACCGAACGGGCGGTCGGCGCGCTCGACCTGCTGATGGAGAACGCGGGCGGCAACGCGATGCGCACCGGCCCGAACCCCGTCCAGCGCGCCTGGCGCGACGTCCACACGGGCCGCGGCCACGCCGCCAACGACCCGGAGCGGGCGCTGGTGATGTTCGGCCAGTGTGTGCTCGGTATGGACATCCAAGACTCCATGGCCTGAGAGGCGGCGCCAGATGACAGAGCTCTCCTACGCATCGACCTCCCGCACCGCGAAGGCGGCGGGGCTCACCCTGCACTACCACGAGGCGGGCCCCGCGGACGCCCCGGTCGTGATCATGCTGCACGGTGGCGGCCCCGGCGCCTCCGCCTGGTCCAACTTCGGCCGCAACCTGCCCGTCTTCGCCGGGCACTTCCGCACCCTGCTGGTGGACCAGCCCTGCTTCGGCCGCTCCGACAAGCCGGAGCTCGACAGGGACTACTTCAGCTACAGCGCGAACGCCGTCGCCGCCCTGATGGACGAACTCGGCATCGAGCGGGCCCACTTCCTCGGCAACTCGCTCGGCGGCGGAACCGCCGTCCGCATGGCCCTGAACCACCCGGACAAGGTCGCCAAGCTCCTGCTGATGGGCCCCGGCGGGGTCTCCGTCAACCTGTTCGCGCCGGACCCGACCGAGGGCATCAAGCGGCTCCTCGAGTTCAACACCTCGCCCGAGCCGACGAAGGAGCAACTGCGCGCCTTCCTCGGCGTGATGGCCTACGACCAGTCCATCGTCACCGACGAACTGGTCGAGGACCGCTGGGCGTCGGCCACAGACCCCGAGAACCGCATGGGCAGCGCCCGCATGGGCGCCTCCTTCGCCAACCCCGCCTGGGCCGAGGACACGATGCTCTGGCGCGAGGCGCACCGCATCACCCAGCCGGTGCTGCTCACCTGGGGCCGCGAGGACCGCGTCAACCCGCTCGACGGCGCGCTGGTCGCCCTCAAGACCATCCCGAACGCCCGTCTGCACGTGTTCCCGCACTGCGGCCACTGGGCCCAGACCGAGCAGGCGGACGAGTTCAACCGCCTCGCCCTGGACTTCTTCTCCCACTGACCACCCCGGCCGACCCGACCCCGTCGGCCGACCACCCCCCAGACGAAAGAGGTGTTCCGCCATGGACATCCGTGCTCTCGGTTATCTGCGCCTGGAGACCACCAAGCTCGCCGAGTGGCGTACCTACACCCTCGACGTCCTCGGCATGGTGGAGGCCTCCGGCACCACCGAGGACACCCTCTGCCTGCGCATCGACGACCGCGCGTACCGCCTCGTCATCCAGGCGGGCTCGTCGGACCGGCTGCTGGCGGCCGGCTGGGAGGTGGCCAACGCCGCAGCGCTGGCGCAGGCCACCGAGGAGCTGGAGGCGGCCGGTGTCGCCGTCAAGCCGGCCGACGCCGCCGAACTCGCCGAGCGCCGTGTGCAGGGCCTGATCCACGTCAGCGACCCGGCGGGCAACCCGCTGGAGATCTACTGGGGCCAGGCGATGGACCACACCCCGCTCGGCACGCCGTACGGCAACCGGTTCGTCACCGGCGACCTGGGCCTCGGCCACGTCGTGCTGCCGGTGCCGGGCATCGAGGCCGCGCTGGACTTCTACGAGAACCTGCTCGGCTTCCAGCTGCGCGACTCGATGAAGCTGCCCCCGCAGGCCGTCCCGACCGCCACCGAGCAGCGGGACTTCCACTGGATGCACTTCCTCAGCCCCAACGGCCGCCACCACAGCCTGGGTCTGTACCCCGGCGCGCTGCCCCCCGGCATCGTGCACTTCATGGTGGAGCTGGAGACCCTCGACGACGTCGGCCGCGGCCTGGACCGCATGAACGCCGCCGGCATCCCGATCGCCTCCAGCCTCGGCCGGCACACCAACGACCACATGGTGTCGTTCTACGCCCAGGCCCCCGGCGGATTCCAGGTCGAGTACGGCTGGGACGGACTGGTCGTCGACCCGGCCAAGTGGGTGGCCAAGGAGATCACCGCCGACAGCTTCTGGGGCCACCAGTGGAACGGCTGACCGGCCCCCGTATCGAAGCGGCCGACTTCCGGGACGTCCTCGGCCGCTTCGCCAGCGGCATCACGGTGGTGGCTGCTCTCGACGGGGGCGAGCCGGTCGGGTTCGCCTGCCAGTCCTTCGCCTCGCTCTCCCTCGATCCGCCGCTGGTCATGCTCGCCGTCGGCAAGTCGTCGACCAGCTGGCCGAGGATCGAGCGGGCCGGCCGCTTCTCCGTGACCATCCTCGCCGAGGACCAGCGGGAGATCTGCGCGGCACTGGGCCGCAGCGGCCCGGAGAAGTTCACGGGCGTGCCCTGGAGCGTCGGCGAGAACGGCACGGCGCGCATCGACGGCGCCCTGGCCGTCGTGGAGTGCGACCTGCACGCCGTGCACGAGGCCGGTGACCACTACATCGTCACCGGCCGGGTGATCGGCCTCGACGCCCGCGAGGACGGACGCCCGCTGCTGTACTTCCGCAGCTCCTACGCCGCGGGAGCCTTCTGATGCCGATCGACGTCGACAAGGCGACCTCCGCGCCGCCGGTCCGCGCCGACGTCGCCTGGGACGACCGCGACGTGCGCCTGTACCACCTGGCGCTCGGCGCGGGCGCCCCGGAGACCGACCCGGCCGAACTGCGGTACGTGTACGAGCGGCACGCGCAGGGGCTCCAGGTGCTGCCCACCTTCGGGGTGGTGGCCGGCGGCACCGGGGGAGTGGGCTTCCAGGTCTTCGACCTGCCCGGCGTGGACATCGACCTGGCCTCCGTGCTGCACGGGGGCCAGGAGATCACCGTGCACCGCCCGCTCCCGGCCGCCGCCCGGGGGACGACCGTCACCCGGGTCCCGGCCGTGTACGACAAGGGAAAGGCCGCCGTCATCGTCCAGGAGTCCACCCTCCTCGGCGAGGACGGCGAGCCGCTGATCACCCAGCGCAACCACATCTTCGTCCGCGGCGAGGGCGGCTTCGGCGGGGACCGCGGTCCCTCCGACCGCCTCCCCGCCCCGGACCGGGAGCCCGACCTGCTGCTGGAGATTCCCACGCTCCGCCAGCAGGCGCTGCTCTACCGGCTCACCGGGGACTTCAACCCGCTGCACGCCGACCCCGCCACCGCCCGCGAGGCCGGCTACGACCGCCCGATCCTGCACGGACTGTGCACCTTCGGAATCGCGGTCAAGGCCGTCACCGACCACCTGCTCGGCGGGGACGCCGCCCGCGTCACGCAGCTGCGCACCCGGTTCTCGGGGGTGTTCTTCCCCGGCGAGACCCTGCGGCTGCGCGTCTGGGACACCGGCGACGGTCACCGGCTGACGGCGACGTCCGCGGACCGCGACGACGCGCCGGTCCTCACCGACGTCCGCGTCACCGCATCCTGAGCCCCGCCCGCCCCCCTGAACCCGGCTCGCACCGCGAGACCTGCCCCACCCCTCGATCGGAGAGGACCGCACAACCGCATGAGCACCGACTGGGACCACACGTACGACGTGGTGGTGGTCGGTTCCGGCGCCGCCGGGATGGCCGCGGCCATCACCGCCCGGCTGCGCGGACTGACCGCCCTCGTGGTGGAGAAGACCGACCGCTACGGCGGAGCGACCGCCCTGTCCGGCGGCGCGATCTGGGTGCCGAACAACTTCCACCTGGACGCCGCCGGACTCGGCGACACCCCCGAGAAGGCCCGCGCCTACCTCGACGCCACCGTCGGCGACCGGGTCCCCGAGGCCCGCAAGGACGCCTACGTCAAGCACGGGCCGCGGATGGTACGGGAGTTCCACGACCACACGGCCGTGAAGTTCGTCTACACCCCCGGCTACTCCGACTACTACCCCGAGCGGCTCGGCGGCTACCCGCAGGGCCGGTCAGTCGAACCGCAGATCTTCGACTTCAACCAGCTCCCGCCCGAGCAGCGACAGACCATGCGCCGGGCCGGGCTGCCCACCTTCGGACTCACCATCACCTCCAAGGACTTCCGCCAGCTCAACATGGTCGGACGCACCTGGGGCGGCAAGCGGACCTCGATGAAGGTCGGCGCCCGCGCGGTGGGCGCCCTGCTCACCCGGCGCAAGCTCCTCTCCCTCGGCGAGGCGCTGATCGCCCGGATGCGGCAGTCGCTGGACCGCCTCGGCGGTGAGCTGTGGCTGTCCGCTCCGCTGACCGGCCTGGTCGAGGAGGACGGACGGGTCGCCGGCATCCGGATCACCCTCCCCCAGTCTCGACTTCGCTCGACCGGGGGGACCCCCACCGGCCGCGACCTCGCGATCCGGGCGACCGGCGGCGTGGTCATCGCCTCGGGCGGCTTCTCGCGCAACCAGCAACTGCGCGAGAAGTACCTGCCGTCGCCGACCTCCACGGAGTGGACCAACACCCCCGAGGGCCAGATGGGCGACGCCCTGGAACCCGCCCTCGCGCTCGGTGCCGGCCTCGACCTGATGGACCGCGTGTGGGGCGCGCCGTCCGTGGTGCCGCCCGACGGCAGGCCGTTCTTCCTCGTCGCCGACCGCGGCATCCCCGGCATGGTGATCGTCAACCAGGCGGGCGAGCGCTACGCCAACGAGGCCGCGCCGTACCACGAGTTCGTCGACGCGATGTACGCGGCCGACCGGCCCGACGCCTCCGCGGTGCCGTCCTGGCTGATCCTCGACGCCACCTCCAAGGCGCGCTACCTGTTCCTCGGCCTGTTCCCGGGACAGCCGTTCCCCAAGCCGTGGCTGGAGAGCGGGTTCGTCAAGAAGGCCGCCACCGTCGAGGACCTCGCCGAGCAGACCGGCATGCCCGCGGCAGGGCTGCGCGCCACCCTCGACCGCTTCAACGGCTTCGCCCGCGTCGGCCACGACGAGGACTTCCGGCGCGGCGAGAGCGTCTACGACCGCTATTACGGCGACCCGACGCTGCGCAATCCCAACCTGGCGCCACTCGAAAAGGCCCCGTTCTACGCCATCCCGGTCCACCCCGGCGACATCGGCACCAAGGGCGGCCTGGTCACCGACGACACCGCGCGGGTGCTGCGGGAGGACGGCACGGTGATCGAGGGCCTGTACGCCTCCGGCAACGTCTCGGCCGCGGTGATGGGCGAGACGTACCCGGGACCCGGCGCGACCATCGGCCCCGCCATGACCTTCAGCTGGCTCGCCGTCAACCACATCGCGGGAGCGTGAGCGGCACACACGCCGACACCGCACGCGCGTGACCCCCGTGACGCGCGTGCCCCCCGTGACGCACAACGCCCGCCGCGGCGGCCTCCTCCCGTGTTCCACGGGATCGGGTCCGCCGCGGCGGGCGTTCGTTCACGACGGTTCGACGCGCGATCCGAGGGCGTCGCGCAGCGCGTGCGCCGCCTCGGTGAGCGCCTGTTCGGCCTCCGGCAGCAACCCGCGCAGACCCAGGAAGCCGTGGAACATGCCGGGCCACACCCGCACCTGGGGCGCGGCGCCGGCCGCCTCCAGGCGCTGTGCGTAGGCCAGCGCGTCGTCGCGCAGCGGATCGCACTCGGGCAGCAGGACGACCGCCGGAGGCAGGCCGGCCAGGTCGGCGGCGAGACCGGGGGAGGCGTACGGATGCGCGCCGTCCCCCGCGGCGCCCAGGTACTGCTCCCAGTACCAGCGCATGTGGGCCGTCGTGTGGAAGAAGCCCCGCTCGTACGTCGTGTACGAGCCGGTCTCCATCCGGTGGTCCAGGACCGGGTACGCCAGCAGCTGCGCCGCGATGTCCGGTCCGCCGCGGTCCCGTGCCATCAGGGTCACGGCCGCCGCGAGGTTGCCCCCGCTGCTGTCGCCCGCGACGGCCAGCCGGCCGGCGTCCCAGCCCAGCCGGGACGCGTGCGCGGACACCCAGGCGGTGACCGCGTACGCGTCCTCGGCGGCCGACGGGAAGCGGTGCTCGGGAGCGAGGCGGTAGTCCACCGAGACCACCACCGCGCCGGTCAGGAAGGCCAGTTCGCGGCAGAGGTCGTCGTGGGTGTCGAGAGAGCACAGGACCCAGCCGCCGCCGTGGAGGAAGACCACCACGGGCGGCGCCGCATCCGGGTCCGCCACCGGTTCGTAGATCCGTACCGGCACGTCGGGCGCGCCCGACGGACCGGGCACGGACCGGTCGTGCACGCGGGGCAGCTCGCGCTGCGGCCGCGCCCCCGCACCGGCCGCGGCGGCCTTGCGGATCACGGCCGGCTCGACCGGACCGAGGGCGGGATCGGGGAAGCCCGCCGACATGGCGTCGGCGAGCTCTCGGGCACGTGGGGTGAGGGGGTCGTTCACTGGGCGGTCAGCCCGCCGTCGATGGCGAACTCGGCTCCGGTGACGTACGACGACGCGTCCGACACCAGATAGAGCACGAGCTCCGCGACCTCCTCGGGACGCCCCGCCCGGTGCAGCGGCACGTTCGGCCACTCGCGCTCCCCGACGTCCCCGCCGAGCGCGCCCGCGATCATCGGGGTGTCGACCATGCCGGGGTGCACGGAGTTGACCCGGATGCGGTGCCGGGCCAGGTCCAGGGCCGCGGACTTGGTGAGTCCGCGCAGACCGAACTTGGTGGCTCCGTAGGAGGCGTGGCCGACGATGCCGACCAGGCCGGCGGTGGAGGAGATGTTGACGATCGACCCGCCGTCGCCGCCCGCGCGCATGGCCGGGACGACGGCCTGGATGCCGAGGAACGGGCCCACGAGGTTCACCTGCAACAGCCGCTGCAGGTTGTCCTCGGTCTCCTCCTCGATCGGCGCGGTACGCCACAGCGCCGCGTTGTTGACCAGAGCGTCGATCCGGCCGAAGGCGTCGAGCCCGGCCTGGACCACCTGCTGCCAGCCGGCCGCGTCCGTCACGTCGTGCGTGACGAACAGGCCCTGGTCGCCGAGCTCCTCGGCGACCGAACGGCCCTCCTCCTCCCGTACGTCCGTGAGGACCACGCGCGCGCCGTGCTCCGCGAACAGCCGTGCCTCGGCGGCTCCTTGGCCGCGTCCCGCACCGGTGACGACGACGGTCCTGCCGTCGAGTCGCCCGGTCATCACGCCGACTCGTTCTCGAGCGCGCGGAAGTGCGGGATGACCGTCTCGCCCCACTGGCGGATGGTCTCCATGCACGCCTCCTGCGGCACGGTGCCCATCTGGATCAGGCACATGACCTCGTCGACGCCTATCTGACGCAGCTGTTCGACGTAGGCGATGGCGGTCTCGGCCGAGCCGTAGGCGTGCTTGGCGTTGAACTGGCCGGTGTCGGCGGGCCGGACGGGGACCTTCGCCTCGTGCAGCTTGGCGACCAGCGCCTCGCGGTCCTGCTCCATCGCGGCGACGTGATCCTCGTTCTCGTCGTAGCCGGTGGGTGCCGGGCCGTTGCCGTACCAGTGCGCGATGGACTCGGCGAAGAACCGCTGCCCACGGGTGCCGATCCGGTACGCCGCGTCGGCGTCGTCCAGCACGATCGTCGGGCACAGCGCGGAGAAGTGGTCGTTGACCTCGGTGGAGACGAGGCGGTCACCGGTGCGGGTGGCGATGGCCTCGTCGTAGATCTTGCGCATCTCGCGCACGTCGTCGGCGCCGGCGAAGCCCAGCACCAGCGCGCCGATGCCCAGTTCGGCGGCGAGCTTGAGGGTGTCGTGCTTGCTGCAGGCCATGAACAGAGGCGGGTGCGGGTCCTGGACGGGACGGGGCAGGATGGCGCCGGGGCCGATGTCGATCGACCCGTGCCACTCGAACCGCTCCTCGCGCCAGGCGTTGCTGAAGATCCGCAGCGCCTCCTCCATCTGCGGGTAGGTGTCCTCGGGGTTCACCCCGTACATGGACATCTCCTGCCTGGTCGCGCCTCGGCCGGCGCCGATGTCGACGCGGCCGCCGGAGAGCACGTCGAGCATGGCGGCGCGCTCGGCGACCCGCACCGGGTGCTGGTAGCCGAACGGCATGGTGACCACGCCGTGGCCGATGCGGATGCGCTCCGTACGCGCCGCCACCCAGGTGAGGAAGATCTCGGACGCGCTCATGTGCGCGTACTGCGTCAGTGCGTGGTGCTCGACCGCCCAGACCCGGTCGAAGCCCATCTGATCGGCAAGGACGGCCTGTTCGACGCAGTCATGGAAGAGCCGGCGCTCTCGCTCGGGGGTGGGGTCGGCGATCTGCGCCTCGAAGATCATCGAAAACTTCACGGCGGACTCCTCTGGTATTTCGGATCGAAATACTTCTAGCAGGAATACCGAGTCGAGGGAAGGACGACAGGAGGAGTCGAGGGCAGGACGACGGGTGGAAGGGGCGGGCCGGTGCTCGGGTGTCTCCCACCGCTCCCGCTCAGCGGGAGAACCCGGTTCAGTTCCCGGGCAGGGGAACGTACGGTCCTCGCACCGCCGCACGCTGCACCGCGAGGAGAGGACTGCGATGACGGATCTTCGGGGCAAGACGGTGCTCGTCACCGGGGGAGCGCGCGGGCTCGGCGCGGAGGCCGGCCGGCTGGCCGTCGAGGCCGGCGCCCGGGTGGTGCTCACCGACCTGCTCGACGACGAGGGCCGCACCACCGCCGAGAAGCTCGGGGACGCCGCCCGGTTCGTCCGGCACGACGTCACCTCCGAGGAGGACTGGCGGCGCGTGGCCGCCTACGCGGTCGAGGAGTTCGGCGGCGTCGACGGCCTCGTCAACAACGCGGGCATCTCCGGCGGTTCACACCTGCTTCAGGAGCAGACGGTCGAGGACTTCCGGCGGGTGATCGACATCAACCTCACCGGTGTCTTCCTCGGCATGCGCACCGTGATCCCGCTGATGAGGGAGCGCGGCGGCGGCTCGATCGTCAACATCTCCTCGGCGGCGGGCCTGATGGGCCTCGCGAAGACCGCCGGCTACGGCGCCGCCAAGTGGGGGGTGCGCGGGCTCACCAAGCTCGGCGCGGTGGAGCTCGGCGCCGAGAGGATCCGCGTCAACTCCGTGCACCCCGGGATGATCTACACCCCGATGACCGCCCACGTCGGCATCGAGCAGGGCGAGGGCAAGTACCCGAACACGCCCATGGGCCGGGTCGGCGAACCTCCGGAGATCGCGGAGGCCGTCGCCTTCCTGCTCTCCGACGCCGCCTCCTACGTCACCGGCGCGGAACTGGCCGTCGACGGCGGATGGACCGTGGGGCCGACGCTCCGGCGGCCCGACGGCAACTGACGTCCCCGTACCGGCACATGACGCCCCCGTACCGGCACATGGCGTCCCACGCCGGCATATGACGCGCCGCACCTCCGCATGATGCCCCGCGCCGACGCATGCCGAAGGGGCAGTACGGAACACAGTCCGTACCGCCCCTTCCGCCGCCCTGGTTCGAGGCCGCCAGGCTGCGGCTGTCCTTGCTCACACAGCCTGGCGACCGGCTCGGTGGGAACGGGAGGGCGTCCCGTCGCGGGTCACACCCGGCTGAGCGGCGCCGTCCTGGAGGTCAGGATGCGGTGGATCAGCCGGGCCCCCGCACGTGCCGTGCGGTTGTCGACGTCGAGGTCCGGGTTGAGCTCGGCGACGTCGACCACGGCCAGCTTCCCGCTCGCCGCGACCGTGGTGCACACGTGCTCGACGACCTCCATCGGCACCCCGTAGGCGGCCGGCGCGCTGACACCGGGCGCCGCGGCGGCCGGGAGCACGTCCAGGTCGATGCTGAGGTGCACGATGTCGCAGCTCGCGAGGAACTCGTCGAGGAACGCGTCCACGCGCGGCAGGTCGAGCAGACCGCACTCGGTGTCCAGCAGGTAGCGCACCCCGAGCTTGTCCGCGGTGTGGAACAGCCGCGTGGTGTTGCTCGGCTGACTCACCCCGAGCACCCAGTAGTTCAGCTCCTGCCCGCGCTGCTCCTCGCCCTGCGCCATCTGCAGGAACGGCGTACCGGAGCTGGGCCGGACGTCGTCGCGCAGGTCGAAGTGCGCGTCGAGGTTCAGCACCCCGAGACGGGCGCCCTCGCGCAGCGCGCGGGTGCCGGACAGGCCCAGGTAGCTGCCGTAGGCCACCTCGTGGCCGCCGCCCAGGACCACCACACGGTGGCCCCGGTCGACGAGCGGGGCGAGGACCTGGCCCAGGCGGTGCTGCCCGAGTTCCAGCTCGCCGTCCGCCACCTCGACGTCACCGACGTCCAGCGCGTGCACCGGCGTCGGCAGGGCCATCGAGGCGAGGGCGCCGCGCAGTGCGCGCGGGCCGCCCGCCGCCCCCTGACGGCCCTTGTTGCGCCGGACTCCCTCGTCACTGCGGAAGCCGACGAACGCGACGTCCCCCGGCTCGGCGTCCTCGGGATCGAGACCGACGACGTGGTGCCAGCGCAGGTTGTCGGCGCCGGGACCGTCGTCCCGGCCCGTCCAGGCCTCGGGCGCCACGTCCGTCGCCGTCGTGACGGTGTCGTCCGTGCTCATCGTGCTCATTCCCCGGCGTTCTCCGCCATCGGGACGCGCACGCCGCGCTGCTCCGCCACGGACGTCGCGTACTCGTACCCGGCGTCCACGTGACGGATGACACCCATGCCGGGGTCGTTGGTCAGCACGCGGGAGAGCTTCTCGGCGGCGAGCTCGGTGCCGTCGGCGATGCAGACCTGGCCGGCGTGGATCGAGCGGCCCATGCCGACACCGCCACCGTGGTGGATGGAGACCCAGGACGCGCCGGAGGAGGTGTTCACCAGGGCGTTGAGCAGCGGCCAGTCGGCGATGGCGTCCGAACCGTCGAGCATCGACTCGGTCTCACGGTACGGCGAGGCGACGGAGCCGGAGTCCAGGTGGTCACGGCCGATGGCGATCGGGGCGGACAGCTCGCCGGAGGCGACCATCTCGTTGAACTTCAGACCGGCGAGGTGACGCTCGCCGTAGCCGAGCCAGCAGATGCGGGCGGGCAGACCCTCGAAGGCCACGCGCTCGCCGGCCATCTTGATCCAGCGGTGCAGGTGCTCGTTCTCCGGGAACAGCTCCATGATGGCCTTGTCCGTGGCCTCGATGTCCTTGGGGTCGCCGGACAGGGCGGCCCAGCGGAACGGGCCGAGGCCCTCCTCGAACAGCGGGCGGATGTGCGCCGGGACGAAGCCGGGGAAGTCGAACGCGCGCTGGTAGCCGGCCTTGCGGGCCTCGTCGCGGATCGAGTTGCCGTAGTCGAAGACCTCGGCGCCCTTGTCGAGGAAGCCGACCATCGCCTCGACGTGCTTGGCCATGGACTTGCGGGAGCGCTCGGTGAAGTCGGCCGGGTCCTTGCGGGCCTGCTCGTGCCACTCCTCCACGCTCACGCCGATGGGGAGGTAGGACAGCGGGTCGTGCGCCGAGGTCTGGTCGGTCACGATGTCGATGGGCGCGTCCATCTCCAGCAGCTTCGGGAAGATCTCCGCGGCGTTGCCGGTGAGGCCGATGGACAGCGGCTTGCGGGCGTCCCGGGCCTCGATGGCGAGCTGGAGCGCGTGGTCCAGGTTGTCCGCCGCGACGTCGAGGTAGCGGTGGGCGATGCGGCGCTCGATGCGGGTGGGGTCGACGTCGACGCAGATGGCGACACCGTCGTTCATGGTCACGGCGAGCGGCTGGGCGCCGCCCATGCCGCCGACGCCGGCGGTGAGGGTGATGGTGCCGGCGAGCGTCCCGTTGAACTTCTTGCGGGCGACGGCACCGAAGGTCTCGTAGGTGCCCTGCAGGATGCCCTGGCTGCCGATGTAGATCCAGGAACCGGCGGTCATCTGGCCGTACATGGTCAGGCCCTGCGCCTCCAGGCGGCGGAACTCCTCCCAGTTGGCCCAGTCGCCGACCAGGTTGGAGTTGGCGAGGAGCACACGCGGCGCCCACTCGTGGGTGCGCATGACGCCGACCGGCTTGCCGGACTGGACGAGGAGCGTCTCGTCGTTCTTGAGCGTCTTCAGGGTGCGCACGATGGCGTCGTAGGACTCCCAGTTACGGGCGGCCTTGCCGGTACCGCCGTAGACGACCAGCTCCTCCGGGTGCTCGGCGACCTCGGCGTCGAGGTTGTTCATGAGCATGCGCAGGGCGCCTTCCTGCTGCCAGCCGAGGCAGTTCAGGTCGGTGCCGCGGGGGGCGCGGATGTTACGGGGCTCTGGGGAAACGCCGGCCATGCTGATGCCTCCTGGAGGGGGATGTCGAACCGAATGGGGGTGTCGAACCTTGTTCCGTGCACCCATGACACGCGACGGGCGCAAGGGGGGCGAGCAGGTTCCGCCGGATTTCTCGGATCCGAGAAACCGGATCCGCGAAACCGGGTGCGCGGACCCCGGGACATCGGCTCGGATCCGGCTGGGCAGACCCCGCGAAAGGCGTCTCCCCTAGAATTTTTCCGACGAGAGTCCGCTCGGCGGGCATGGGGGGAGCGAGGGTGACGAGGATGGTGAACGGCGTGGTCGTGAGGGGTGCGGACCTCGCCCGGCTGTACGAGGAGCGGACCGCGGCGTCGGCTCCCGCGTACCAGCGGGTGAAGGACCTCGTGACCGAGCAGATCACCAGCGGTCGCTGGCGCCAGGGCGACGCCCTGCCGTCGGAGAACCAGTTCGTCGAGTCGCTCGGACTGTCCCGCATGACGATCAACCGGGCGCTGCGCGAGCTGACCGCGCAGGGCCTGCTCCGGCGCGTCATGGGTGTGGGCACCTTCGTGGCCCTGAACAAGGGCAGTTCCGGCCTGGTCGAGGTGCACAACATCGCAGACGAGGTCCGCCGTCGCGGGCACCGCTATCGCGCCCGGGTGCTGGCCCTGTGCGAGGAGGAGGCGGCGCCGAAGGTGCGCGGCCAACTCGGCCTCGGCGAGCGGCAGACCGTCTTCCGGTCCCGGGTGGTGCACTTCGAGGACGACGTGGCGATCCAGCTGGAGGACCGGTACGTCAACCCGGACTTCGCCCCCGGCTACCTGGAGCAGGACTTCACCCTGCGCACGCCGTTCACGTTCCTCTCCGAGGTCGCGCCGCTGGGCAAGGGGGAACACATCGTGGAGGCGGTACTTCCGTCGGTGGAGGAGTGCGCGATCCTCGGCGTCGAGGCGTCGGAGCCGTGTCTGCTCATCCAGCGCCGCACCTGGTCGCAGGACGCGCTCGTGAGCATCGCGCGGCTGCTGCACCCCGGTTCCCGCTACCGCCTCGAGGGCACGTTCGACACGCACTGACCGCGAGCCGCACGGCTCACGTGCCGCAAGCCGCAAGCCGCAAGCCGCAAGCCGCAAGCCGTACGGCTCACGTGCCGCAAGCCGCACGGCTCACGTAGGGCAAAGAGCTGTGCCGCTACGGCAGAAGCGTCATGTCACGTGCGCGGACATCCCGTCCCCGGGGACCGGGTCCTGCGTCCCCCGGCCGCCCGCCGGACCCGAGGGGGCGCGGCCGGACACCGCGGCCGTCAGCCGGGCCGCCCCCTGCTGCAGGACCTCCCGCACATGGTCCGCCTCGTGCCTGCTGTAGTGCCGGCTCCATGTGCTGCTGAGCGCGGCCACGGGGCGCTCGTTGTGGTCGAACGCCGCGACCCCGATCGAGCGCAGCCCCTCGGAGACCAGCTCGATCTCCTCCGACCAGCCGCGCTCCCGGTCCCGCTCCAGCAGGGTGCGCAGCTCGGACAGTGAGCGCGGCCCCTTGCCGGTGCGGGTGACGAGGGCGCCGGGGCGCGGGAAGAGGGCCCGCAGCTGCGCCTCGCCGGAGTGGGCGAGGATCGAACGGCCGCTGGCCGTCAGGTGCGCCGGCAGCCGGACGCCGATGTCGGTGACGAGGGCGACGTCGACGTCGGCTCCCTGGCCTGTGGGCGGACGCTCCTTGAGCAGGTAGACCGTCTCCGCGCCGTACAGGATGCCCAGGTGGACCGGCTGGCCGAGCCGCTGGGCCACGCTGCGCAGGATCGGGCGCGCGAGCCGCTCCAGCGGTTCGTGCCGCAGGTAGGCGGAGCCGATCTCGAAGGAGGAGACGCCGAGTCCGTACGCCTGCTCCTTCGGCACATAGGTGACAAATCCCCGGTCGACCAACACCGAGAGGATGTGGTACACGGACGATCGCGGGATGCCGAGGTCCCGGGCCAGCGCGCCCGCCTGTACCGGGCCCGAACGGGTCGCGAGGTGCAGCAGGATGTCCAGCGCGCGCCCGACCGCGGGAGATGTGCTGCTCGACGTCGTCTCGTGTTCGTTCATTGGTCCACCTATTGACGGGCCTGTATATACAGGAATATACAAGGCCTTCGTTCGTTCTGTGGGCGCAGCGACGGCCGTCGCCGCTGGGGGGCGCCCCTTCCCACTTCTCACCCGTCCGGGACCTCCCGGCCCCAAGGAGGGCACTACGTTGACCAAGGACACGGCGACGACCTTGACCAGGGGACTCAAGTCCCGGCACATCCGCTTCCTGGCGCTGGGCTCAGCGATCGGGACGGGGCTTTTCTATGGGTCCTCCGAATCCATCAAGGCTGCCGGTCCCGCGGTCCTCCTGGCCTATCTGGTCGGCGGAGCGGCCGTCTTCCTGGTGCTGAGGTCCCTCGGCGAGATGGCCGTGAGCGACCCGGTCGCGGGATCGTTCGGCGAGTACGCCACCAAGTATCTCGGCCCGCTGGCCGGGTTCGCGACCGGATGGACCTACGCCTTCGAGCTGGTCATCGTCTGCCTGGCCGACGTCACCGCGTTCGGCGTGTACATGGGCTTCTGGTTCCCCGACGTACCGCGCTGGATCTGGGTGCTGGCGGTGGTGGGTGTCGTCGGCGTGATGAACCTGTTCAGCGTCAAGGTCTTCGGTGAGCTGGAGTTCTGGCTCTCCCTCGTGAAGGTCGTCGCCATCATCGCGATGATCATCGCCGGTGTGGCGATCCTCGTCCTCGGCATCCACACCGGCAGCGCCCACATCGGGGTGTCGAACCTCTGGAGCAACGGCGGCTTCTTCCCGCACGGAGCCCACGGCGTCATCATGTCCCTGGCCGTGGTGATGTTCGCCTTCGGCGGCACCGAGATCATCGGCGTCACCGCCGGAGAGGCTCAGGACCCCGAGAAGACGATCCCGAGCGCGGTCAACACGATCCCCCTGCGCATCGTGCTGTTCTACGTGCTGACCATCGCGGTGATCATGTCGCTCAACCCCTGGCAGAACGTCGACTCCGCGGGCAGCCCGTTCGTCCAGATCTTCGTCGGCCTCGGCATCAAGTCCGCCGCGACCGTGCTGAACCTGGTGGTCATCACCGCGGCCCTGTCCGCGATCAACAGCGACATCTTCGCCGCCGGACGCATCATGTACGGCATGGCCGAGCGCGGCCAGGCTCCTGCGGCCCTGCGCCGGGTCTCCCGCAACGGCGCCCCGTGGCCGCCCGTGGTCATCATGATGGGCGCGCTGCTCCTCGGCGTCCTGCTGAACTACCTGATGCCGGAGAACGTCTTCGTCGTCATCGCCTCGATCGCGACGTTCGCCACGGTCTGGGTCTGGATGATGATCCTGCTGGCGCAGGTCGCCGCCCGCCGCAAGATGTCCCGCGAGGAGCAGGCCGCACTCAAGTACCCGGCCCCGTTCTGGCCCTACGGCCAGATCGTCGCGATCGCCTTCATGGTCGGCGTGCTGGTGCTTCTCGCCTTCTCCGACAGCACCCGTGTCGCGCTGATCGTCGGCGCCGTCTGGCTGGCACTCCTGTCGGGCGTGTACGTCCTGTGGGCCCGTCCGCGCGGTGCCCGCGCGGACCTCGCCGAGGCCTCCGAGGAGGCCGCGGAGGAGCCCGTACCGGCAGCTCAGAGGTAGTTGCACAGAGGCAACCGCACACCACCCCCGAACACCGATGGGGTCCGTCCGGCCGGGCGGACCCCATCGGTGTTTTCGTACGGCCCGGACCCAAACGTCTGGGATCCCAGACAAGGAGTGCCGAAAGCACCTCGCGAACCCGCTCTGACATCGGGCTTCATCGTCTTATGACTGTTGTTGTGAATGTCGGCCCCCTTTCCGCCGACGACGTTGTTTCCGTCGCCCGTCACGGCGCGCCCGTGGTTCTCGCGGAGGAGGCCCTCAAGGAGATCGCTCGCAGTCGCGAAGTGATCGAGGGTCTGGCCGACGACGTAGTGCCGCACTACGGTGTCTCCACCGGCTTCGGCGCCCTGGCCACGCGCCACATCCCCACCGAGCTGCGCGCCCAGCTCCAGCGCAGCCTCGTGCGTTCGCACGCCGCCGGCTCCGGCCCCGAGGTCGAGCGCGAGGTCATCCGCGCGCTGATGCTGCTGCGCCTGTCCACCCTCGCCACCGGCCGCACCGGCGTCCGCGTCGAGACCGCCCAGGCCTACGCCGACCTCCTCAACGCCGGGATCACCCCGGTCGTGCACGAGTACGGCTCCCTCGGCTGCTCCGGCGACCTGGCCCCCCTCGCGCACTGCGCGCTCGCGATCATGGGCGAGGGCCGGGTCCGTGACGCCCAGGGCGAGCTCAAGCCGGCCGCCGAGGCGCTCGCCGCCGCCGGCATCACCCCGGTCGTCCTCCAGGAGAAGGAGGGCCTGGCCCTCATCAACGGCACCGACGGCATGCTCGGCATGCTCGTCCTCGCCAGCCACGACCTGCGGATGCTGCTGCGCACCGCCGACATCTCCGCGGCCATGAGCGTCGAGGGCCAGCTGGGCACCGACGCCGTCTTCGCCGCCGACCTCCAGGCCCTGCGCCCGCACCCGGGCCAGGCCGCCAGCGCCGCCAACCTGACCGCGCTGCTCGCCGGTTCGGGCATCGTCGCCAGCCACCGCGGCCCCGAGTGCACCCGCGTCCAGGACGCGTACTCGCTGCGCTGCTCCCCGCAGGTCCACGGCGCCGCCCGCGACACCCTCGCCCACGCCGAGCTGGTCGCCTCCCGCGAACTGGCCAGCGCCGTCGACAACCCGGTCGTCACGCTCGACGGCCGCGTGGAGTCCAACGGCAACTTCCACGGCGCGCCCGTGGCCTGCGTCCTGGACTTCCTGGCCATCTCGGTCGCCGACATCGCCTCCGTCGCCGAGCGTCGTACGGACCGCTTCCTGGACGTGGCCCGCAACCACGGCCTGAACGCGTTCCTCGCCGACGACCCGGGCGTCGACTCCGGCCACATGATCGCCCAGTACACCCAGGCCGCGATCGTCTCGGAGCTCAAGCGCCTGGCCGCCCCGGCCTCCGTCGACTCCATCCCCTCCAGCGCCATGCAGGAGGACCACGTGTCGATGGGCTGGTCCGCCGCCCGCAAGCTGCGCCGCGCCCTCGACGGGCTCACCCGCGTCATCGCCGTGGAGCTCTACACCGCCGCCCGCGCCCTGGACATGCGCGCCCCGCTGACGCCGTCTCCGGCCACCGCCGCGGTGCGTGACGGGCTGCGCGAGGTCGTCGAGGGCCCCGGCACGGACCGCTGGCTCGCCCCCGAGATCGAGGAGGCCGTCCAGTACGTCGCCTCCGGCCGCGCCCTGGCCGCCGCCGAGTCCAAGGCCGGCCCGCTGCAGTAAGGGCCGGCCTCTCGGAGGCCGCCCGAACGGGGAAACCGGCAACGGCCCCGGCACACCGCTCGCGGTGCGCCGGGGCCGCGGCCGTTCTCGCGCCCACAGAGCCTCTACGGCGTGCTCACGACGTCCCACGCGGTGCGTCGGCCACTCCGCCGATACGGCGGCTCAGCTCCCGTGCGGTGCGGGCCACTTCCGCGGCGATCCGCTGCTGCTGCTCCGGATCCACGTCCTCGGCCGGGAAGGTGACCGCCACGCCCGCGACGGGGTGGGCGCTGTGATCGAGAACGGAGGCGGCGACCGACGAGAAGCCCGGCGTCACCTCTCCCTCCTCCGTCGCGTACCCGCGCCGCCGTACCTCCACGAGGAGGTTGCGGAGCGCGGACAGCGAGGTGGGCCCGAGCCCGTGGCGCAGGACGAACGCCGAGGGGTCGGGGAACAGGGCGCGCACCTGCGCCTGCCCGAGACGCGCCAGCACGGCCCGGCCGCTGGCGGTGAGGTGCGCCGGCAGCCGGACGCCGACCTCGGTGACCAGCGGTGCGCGTCCCGGCGGCCGCTCCTCGATGACGTAGATCACCTCGCGGCCGTGCAGCACGGCCAGGTGCGCGTTGAACCCGGTGCGGTCCACGAGCTGCGCCAGCGGGACCCGCGCCAGCCGCTGGAACGGTGCCTGGCGGCTGTATCCGGAGCCCAGCTCGAAGGCGCTGACCCCCAGCCCGTACCGCCGTTCCTCCGGCAGGTGCACGACGAAACCGTCGCGGGCCAGGGTGTCGAGCAGGTGATAGGTCGTCGAGCGGGGCAGCCCCACGTCGCGGCTGATGGCCGCGGCCGGCACCGGACCGGCCTGGGCGGCGAGGTAGCGCAGGACGGCGAGCACTTGCGCGGCGGCGGGGACCGTGGACATGTCGCGAGCGTACGTCCGTCCCGAAAGCCTGATGCGGCCCCGCCCCGGGGCGTCTGGGATACGAGACGAATTGCGCCCCATGGGCGTAGCACCAGAGCCGTGACCTGGTGCTTCATGGAACCCATGGCAGAAACCGCCGAACCGGCCGATGCGGCCGGCGGCACCGGTCGACACCCTGCGGCACCGGTCGACGCCCCGCGGCACCGGCCGACGCGGTCGCCGTGGCGCGCCGCGCCTCCCACGTCCGCCTCACCGCTGTCCGACGGGCGGGCGGCCGCCCTCCCGGACCTGCGTGAGCAGGGGCCCGAAGGAAGCGCGGCGCCCCGTCCGGCGCCCCTCACCGTCCGTCCGAACCGTTTGCGCCAACCCCGTATGAAGGGAACAGAGATGGGTGACTCCGCCACCGAGGCGGCAACCCGGTCCACCGATTTGCTGACCGCAGGTGTGTACAACAGCGTCCGGCAGCTGCGCGCCGACGCCTGGAGCGCGCTGGCGGAACTGACGCGTCGACTGAGCCTCGACCCGAGCGCCGGCACCTGCGCCAAGGAGCTGACCGAACAGCTGGAGGACATGTTCCAGCTGCTGGCACCGATCGAGAACTGCTGGGCCTTTCCGGGCCGGGCGGGCCTCGACGAACTGCGCCGGCTCCACAGGACCGGGGACCGGCACCGGCTGGCGGAACGCGCGGACGACCTGAACCAGGCCCTCGGCACGGACACCTACCGGGACGCCGCCCAGGCGCCGGGGCACCCGGAGGACCCGGCCGCCGAGGAACTGCCCGCCGTGCACGACCCGGCGGCCAAGCCGTACTTCGAAGTGCTCGTCGTCGGAGACCTCGACGAGACGGAGGAGCAGGCGCTGCGCGACGAACTGCGCCACCTGCGCCGCGACGAGGACGAGTTCGTCTACGACCTCGTCGTCGCCCCCAGCTTCGAGGACGCGGTGATCGCGTCGCTGGTCAACTCCAGTCTGCAGGCCGTCGTCATCCGCAGCCGGTTCGCCAACCGGTCCCGGCACGACCTGCACGTGGTGCGGCGGTTCTTCGAGGGAACCGCCGCCGAGGCCGTCCCGGAGGAGGACCGGTTCGAGCACCGGGCCCAGGCCCTCGGCGCCCGGCTGCTGGAACTGCGGCCGGAGCTGGACCTCTACC
Organism: Streptomyces sp. NPDC002520; assembly: GCF_053595235.1. NCBI lineage: Bacteria > Bacillati > Actinomycetota > Actinomycetes > Kitasatosporales > Streptomycetaceae > Streptomyces > Streptomyces sp. NPDC002520. The sequence goes on from NZ_JBSFXG010000025.1 coordinate 65,390, forward strand.
TGATGGCCGAAGGGGCCGTCGAGCGGACCGCCGGCACGCTCGGCCGGGGCTTCGCACGGGTCTTCCACGCCCGGGAAGGTCTCCTGGAACTCCACCTGTCGATCCTGAACGGCATCGGCGAGCGCTACACGGCACCGTTCTTCAGCGCCATCCGGGCGCACAGCCGGCGCCCCACGGGCGTCTTCCACGCCCTGCCCATCTCCCGCGGCACCTCGGTGGTCTCCTCCCACTGGATCCCGGAGATGGCCCGCTTCTACGGGCTCAACATCTTCCTCGCCGAGACCTCCGCCACCTCCGGCGGCCTGGACTCGCTGCTGGAGCCCACGGGCCCGCTGCGGGAGGCCCAGGACCTCGCGGCCCGCGCGTTCGGCGCCCGGCAGACGTACTTCGTCACCAACGGCACGTCCACCGCCAACAAGGTCGTCGTACAGGCCCTGGTCAAGCCGGGCGACATCGTGCTGGTGGACCGCAACTGCCACAAGTCCCACCACTACGGGCTGATGCTCGCCGGCGCCCACGTCGTCTACCTCGACGCCTATCCGATGGACCAGTACGGCATGTACGGCGCCGTGCCCCTGGAGGAGATCAAGCGGAAGCTGCTCATGCTGCGCCGCGAGGGCCTGCTGGACCGCGTCAAGCTCCTCCTGCTCACCAACTGCACCTTCGACGGGATCGTCTACAACCCCTCCCGCGTGATGGAGGAGTGCCTGGCCCTCAAGCCGGACCTCGCCTTCCTCTGGGACGAGGCCTGGTTCGCGTTCGCCCGCTTCCACCCCGTCTACCGCCGCCGCACCGCCATGGCCGCGGCCCGCGAGCTGACCGGCCGCTACCGGGACGCGGACTACGCCGAGCGGTACGCCGAGCACCGGGAGAGCCTCGGCGAGGACCCGGACGACGAGACCCTGCTCGCCACCCGTCTGATGCCGGACCCGGACGGCGTCCGCGTCCGGGTGTACGCCACCCAGTCGACGCACAAGACCCTGACCTCACTGCGCCAGGGGTCGATGATCCACATCTTCGACCAGGACTTCCGGCACAAGGCGGCCGAGACGTTCCACGAGGCGTACATGACGCACACCTCGACGTCGCCGAACTACCAGATCCTCGCCTCGCTCGACCTCGGCCGAAGACAGGCCGAGCTGGAGGGCTTCGAGCTGGTGCAGAAGCAGCTGGAGCAGGCGGGCGTCCTGCGGGACGCGATCGACCAGCACCCGGTTCTCAGCCGCTACCTGCACTTCCTCACCACCCCCGAACTCATCCCCGCCCGGTTCCGCTCCTCCGGCACGGACCAGCCGCTGCGCACCGGGCTGGCGAAGATGGCGGCCGCCTGGGAGGACGACGAGTTCGTCCTCGACCCGACCCGGGCGACCCTCCACATCGGCCGTACGGGCATCGACGGCGACACCTTCAAGCACGAACATCTCATGGACCGTTACGGCGTCCAGGTCAACAAGACCACGCTCAACACGCTGCTGTTCATGACCACCATCGGCACCACGCGCAGCGCCGTCGCCTACCTCATCGAGGTCCTCGTCAAGATCGTCGAGGAACTCGAGGAGAGCATCGAGGAGATGAGCCCCCGCGAGCGGGCCCTGCACCAGCGCAGGCGCGCCGTCCTCCAGGCCGGGTCCGCCGCGCTGCCGGACTTCAGCGCGTTCCACACCGCGTTCCGGCCGGGCGCCGACACGCCGGAGGGCGACCTTCGCGAGGCGTTCTTCCTGGCGTACGACGACAGCAAGGTCGAGTACCTGACGGCCGACGAGATCGCCATGGCCATGGAGAGCGGACGCGAGGTCGTCTCGGCCACCTTCGTCACGCCGTATCCTCCGGGATTCCCGGTGCTCGTGCCGGGCCAGATCGTCAACGAGGCGGTGCTGCGGTACATGGGAGCGCTCGACACGCGTGAGATCCACGGATACCGGCCCGAGACGGGGTACCGGGTGTTCACCGAGGCTGCGCTGAAGGAGCGGACGGCATGACGACAGGAGCGGACACCGTGGCGGAAGGCGCGGGCGGCGCGACGGGCGGACGCGTGCTGCGGTCCCAGGACCGGCCGGCGACGCGCTGGAAGAACGGCGGCGGTCTGACCCGGGAGGTCGCCGCCGACGACGCCATGGCGGGCCTGGACGACTTCGTCTGGCGGGTCAGTCTCGCCGACGTCGCCCAGAGTGGCCCGTTCTCCGCCTTCGCGGGCGTGGACCGGATCATCACCGTCGTCGACGGCGCGGGCATGGAGCTGACCGTGGACGGCGCCGTGCACACCATCGCCGACCCGTACGAGCCCTTCCCCTTCCCGGGCGACGCGGCCACCGACTGCCGGCTGCTCGACGGCGCCATCGTCGACTTCAACGTGATGACCCGGCGCACCCGTGCGTGGGCCCATGTCCGCATGGAGCGCGAGAAGTTCGCCGTCGAACCGCGGACCGGGGTCGTGGTCCTCGTGGTCGTTCTGGAGGGCACCGCGACCGTCGAGGAATCCGGCGTCACCCTCGACCGGTTCGACGCCGTCCAGTTCGAGGGCTCGGACGCGGGCACCCTCCGCGTCGACGGGGTGGCGGCGGTCGTCACCGTCCTCACCACCGACCCCGACTCGTCGGAGGCCGCGCACTGACCGTGGCGTCCGTGCGGACGCCCTGACCGGGGCCGGGGGCCGGAGGCTGGAAAACCGGTACGCGCCGCCGCCGTTCGTTTCCTGCACTCACCATGCGTTCGCGCCGCCGAGGCGAGACCTCGGCGGCGCGTCGCGCGCTCACCGAACGGCGGGGTGCTCGGTGACCTGGCGGCCCGGCGCGGCCGGGTCAACGGCTCCGAGATCCGGGGCGGTTCGGCGGTCGTGACCGCCACCGTGCCGCTGGCCGAACTCTTCGGCTACGCGACCCGGCTGCGCAGCCGCACCCAGGGGCGGGGCACCTTCACCACCCGTCCCGCGGGCTACGAGCAGGCACCGGTGACGGCGCGGGCCCGCTGACCTCGGTCGCCTCGTCGGGCGATCGGGGGTGCGACGACCAGGGCTGAGGTTCCGGTCGCCGTCCCCCCGGCCGCCCCGCCGGAGGCCGGCCAAGTCACGGACTGGGCGCGGTTCTTGGATATCCCTGCACTTCCCCTTGACGAGCGAATCTCCGGAGGTTTAACTCACGTCGTAAATTAAGCCATGAGGGGCTTTCGGGAGTCGAACGCGGTGTCGGCGTCCATGAGCGGCCCTGAAGGTTCTCCACTCCCGGAAAGGGACACCAGGAGCCATGCGCAGCATCAGAGCCGCGGCCGTCGGCGCCGTCACCATGTCTCTCGCCCTCGCGGCCACGGCCTGCGGAGGGGGTTCGTCCAGCGGCGGCGGCTCCGACGCCTCGCCGAAGACGCTCACCTACTGGGCCTCCAACCAGGGCGCCAGCATCGCCGTGGACAAGAAGGTCCTCCAGCCCGAGCTGGACAAGTTCGAGCAGCAGACGGGCATCAAGGTGAAGCTGGAGGTCGTGCCCTGGTCCGACCTGCTCAACCGGATCCTCACCGCGACCACGTCCGGGCAGGGCCCCGACGTGCTGAACATAGGCAACACCTGGAGCGCCTCCCTGCAGGCGACCGGGGCGCTGGTGCCGTGGGACGCCAAGAACTTCGAGAAGATCGGCGGCAAGGACCGCTTCGTCGACTCCGCGCTCGGCTCCACCGGCGCCGAGGGCAAGGACCCGGCCGCGGTCCCCCTGTACTCGATGGCGTACGCCCTGTACTACAACAAGCAGATCCTCGCCGACGCCGGCATCAGCAAGCCCCCGGCCACCTGGGACGAGCTGATCGCCGACGGCAAGAAGATCAAGGCGAAGGGCAAGTCCGTGCTCGGCGCCGAGGGCGCCAACCTCGCCGAGAACATCCACCACGTCTTCGTCTTCGCCAAGCAGCACGACGCCGACTTCTTCACCGCCGACGGCAAGCCGGACTTCACCAACCCCAAGGTCGTCGAGGCCGTCAAGCAGTACGTCGACCTGATGGCCAAGGACAAGGTCATCCCGACCGGCGACGCCGAGTACGCGCAGAACCAGACCGTCAGCGACTTCGCCAAGGGCAAGCAGGCCATGCTGCTGTGGCAGTCCGCCGCCGCCAACCTCAAGTCGCAGGGCATGGCCGACGACGCGTACGGCATCGCCCCCGTGCCCGTGCAGTCCGGCACCCCCGGCACCGGCGCCCAGACCAACTCCATGGTCGCAGGCATCAACATCGCCGTCTTCAAGAACAGCCACAACCTCGACGGCGCCACGAAGTTCGTGAAGTTCATGACCAGCGACGGCGAGCAGAAGATCCTCAACTCGGCCTACACCTCCATCCCGCCGGTGAAGGCCGCCCAGGAGGACGCCGCGTTCAACACGCCGGCCACCGCCGTGCTGAAGAGCACCCTCGCCACCAGCGCCGCCGCGCTGCCGCAGGTGCCCGCCGAGTCGCAGTTCGAGACGGCGGTGGGTACGGCGGTCAAGGACCTGTTCGCCGACGTCGCCGCCGGACGCGCCGTGACCACCGACTCCGTCAAGGCCAAGCTGGAGAAGGCCCAGCAGCAGATGCCGGCGGCCTGAGCACGATGACGACCACCCTCACCGGGCAGGTGCGGGACACATCGGACGGTGCGGCGGCGCGCGAACCCCGCCGCCGCACCGGGCGTGTCCGCCGCGTCGCGCTGCCGTACCTGCTGCTCCTGCCCGCCCTGCTCCTCGAACTCCTCGTCCACCTGGTGCCGATGGTCATCGGCATCGTGATGAGCTTCAAGGAACTCACCCAGTTCTACATCCGCGACTGGGGCACCGCCCCCTGGTCCGGCTTCGGCAACTACAAGGTGTCGGTGGACTTCGACGCCCCCGTCGGCCAGGCCCTGCTCCACTCCTTCTTCGTCACCGTCGGCTTCACCCTGCTCTCGGTCGGCCTGTGCTGGCTGATCGGCACCGCCGCCGCGGTCTACATGCAGGACGCCTTCCGCGGCCGTGGCCTGCTGCGCGCCCTGTTCCTGGTGCCGTACGCGCTGCCGGTCTACGCGGCCGTCATCACCTGGGTGTTCATGTTCCAGCACGACAACGGCCTGGTGAACCACGTCCTGCACGACCAACTGCACCTCACCGACAAGCCCTCCTTCTGGCTGATCGGCGACAACAGCTTCTACGCGCTGCTGATCGTGCACGTGTGGAAGGGCTGGTCGTTCGCCTTCCTCATCGTGATGGCCGGCCTGCAGAACATCCCGAAGGAGCTGTACGAGGCGGCCGCGCTGGACGGCGCCGGCATGTGGCAGCAGATCCGCCGCATCACCCTGCCCTCCCTGCGCCCCGTCAACCAGGTACTGATCCTGGTCCTCTTCCTGTGGACGTTCAACGACTTCAACACCCCCTACGTCCTGTTCGGCAAGGCCGCACCCGAGGCCGCCGACCTCATCTCCGTGCACATCTACCAAGCGTCCTTCGTCACCTGGAACTTCGGCACCGGCTCCGCCATGTCCGTCCTTCTCCTGCTCTTCCTGCTGGTCGTGACCGGCGTGTACCTCGTGCTCACCTCACGCGGACGGAGGTCCGCCGATGTCTAGGACCCAGGCCCAGGCCTCCCCGATGGCACCGCCACGCTCCTTCCTGTGGTCCCGGCGGATCTTCCTCACCCTGCTCACCGGCTTCGTCCTGACCCCCGTGTACGTCATGGTCTCCAGCTCGCTGAAGCCGCTGGCCGACGTCACGGGACAGTTCCGCTGGCTGCCCAGCGGCCTGACGATCCGCCCGTACATCGACATCTGGTCGACCGTCCCGCTCGCCAAGTACTTCATGAACTCGCTGATCGTGGCGGGTGCGGCGACGATCTGCTCGGTCGTGATCGCGGTCTTCGCCGCGTACGCCGTGAGCCGCTACAGCTTCCGGGGCAAGCGCGTCTTCACGGTCACGGTCCTGTCGACGCAGATGTTCCCGGGCATCCTCTTCCTCCTCCCCCTCTTCCTCCTCTACGTCAACATCGGCAACGCCACCGGCATCGCCCTGTTCGGCTCACGAGGCGGCCTGATCCTCACCTACCTGACCTTCTCCCTCCCCTTCTCCATCTGGATGCTGATCGGGTACTTCGACTCGGTGCCGCGCGACCTGGACGAGGCGGCACTCGTGGACGGCTGCGGCCCGCTCGGCGCGCTGTTCCGGATCGTCGTGCCGGCCGCGATCCCCGGCATCGTCGCGGTCGCCGTCTACGCCTTCATGACCGCCTGGGGAGAAGTCCTCTTCGCGTCCGTCATGACCAACGACGCCACCCGCACCCTCGCCGTCGGTCTCCAGGGCTACTCCACCCTCAACGACGTCTACTGGAACCAGATCATGGCCGCCTCGCTGGTCGTCAGCGTGCCCGTGGTCGCGGGCTTCCTGCTCCTCCAGCGCTATCTCGTCGCCGGTCTGACGGCGGGCGCCGTCAAGTGATCAACACCCCCCATTCCGAAGGGACTTCCGTGTCCGAACGCATCGACCTCGCCGCACTCCCGCACGACTTCCTGTGGGGCACGGCAACAGCGGCGTACCAGATCGAAGGCGCCGTCGACGAGGACGGCCGTTCACCGTCGATCTGGGACACCTTCTCCCACACCCCCGGGAAGATCGCGAACGACGACAACGGCGACGTCGCCTGCGACCACTACCACCGCTGGCGCGAGGACATCGCCCTGATGCGGGAACTCGGCACCAACGCCTACCGGCTGTCGGTCGCCTGGCCCCGCGTGATCCCCACCGGCACGGGCCAGGTCAACGCCAAGGGCCTCGCCTTCTACGACCAGGTGGTGGACGCCCTGCTGGAAGCGGACATCACCCCTTCCGTCACCCTCTACCACTGGGACCTGCCGCAGGCACTCCAGGACCGCGGCGGCTGGCCCGAGCGCGAAACGGCGTACGCCTTCGCCGAGTACGCCTCGGCCGTCGCCGCCCGCCTCGGCGACCGCGTGAAGCTCTGGTCGACCCTCAACGAGCCCTCCTGCTCCGCCTGGATCGGCCACCTCGAGGGCAAGATGGCCCCCGGCTGGACCGACCTGACCGCCGCCGTCCGCTCCTCCTACCACCTGCTCCTCGGCCACGGCCTCGCCACCCAGGCCGTCCGCGCCGCGGCCCCCGACGCCCAGGTCGGCATCGTCAACAACCTCTCCACCGTCTTCCCCGCCACCGACCGCCCCGAGGACGTGGCGGCCGTCCGGCGACACGACGGCCACGTCAACCGCTGGTGGCTCGACCCGATCCACGGCCGGGGCTTCCCCGCCGACATGGTCGAGACCTACGGCGTCGAACTCCCCGAACAGCCCGGCGACCTGGAGACGATCGCCGCCCCCCTGGACTGGCTCGGCCTGAACTACTACTTCCCGGCCTACGTCACCGACGACCCCGACGGCCCGGCGCCGTACGTCCGCTCGATCCGCCGCGAGGGCGTCCCGCGCACCGGCATGGACTGGGAGATCGACGCCGACGGCATCGAGACCCTGCTCCTGCGCCTCACCGAGGACTACGGCGCCCGCAAGATCTACGTCACCGAGAACGGCTCCGCCTACCCCGACGTGGTCCGCCCCGACGGCACCGTCGACGACCCCGAACGCCAGGAGTACCTCCTGTCCCACCTGGCCGCCTGCGCCTCCGCGGCCCGCAAGGGCGCTCCGCTCGCCGGCTACTTCGCCTGGTCCCTGCTGGACAACTTCGAGTGGGCGTACGGCTACGAGAAGCGCTTCGGCCTCGTCCACGTGGACTACGACACCCAGGTGCGGACCATCAAGGGCACCGGCCGCCGCTACGCGGACATCGTCCGCAGGCATGGGGGTATGGGACGCCGGGCCGCCTGAGCCGGGGCCCGGAGGGCCGGCGGGCATGGGTGAGGGGGCCCGTGCCCGCCGGTGTGCAACTCGACCGACGGCGACTTCGGCGCCCCTGCCACGGGCGAGCCGCACGAGGGACGACCCGGCGCCGTGCGGGATCGACACCTACGTACATCCGGTCCTCAACCGGTCGGCACGCGCAGCTCGGCCCATACGGTTTTGCCCGGTGCGGCCGGGCGGGGAGTGACACCCCAGTCGTCCGCCAGGGCGGCGACGAGGTGGAGGCCGCGGCCGGACTCGGACAGGGAGCCGGGGGTCGGGGGAGTGGGCGACGGCTGTTTCTCGGCGCGGGTGTCGGTCACCTCGACGCGGAAGGTGTCCTCGGCAAGGGTGAGTTGGAGGTGGAAGTCCCGGCCGGGGACGTGACCGTGGCGTACGGCGTTGGCGGTGAGTTCGGCCGTGATGAGGGTGAGTTTCTCGTTGGCCGGGGCCGTGTAGGGGTGGCCCCAGTCGTTCAGGCGGTGCGAGACGAGTCGGCGGGCGAGGCGGGCACCGCGTGGGGTCGAGGTGAACCGCATGATGAACTCGCGCTCAGGTGCGGCGTGCCGCGGCATATGCCCGTTCGGGGGAGTTGCTGACTTCATGTGGTCAACGCTCGCGGACTCTGCGTAGCGTTGAACAGGAGCGATGCGCTGACGGGTGCGGGCTGTACGCGTCGGCTGTGCGCTTGTGTGCGGCGCGGGGCGTGACCGGTTCCTGAGACCGCGCGTTGGGTGAAGGCCGGTGACTGTGACGGTCGTACGGGAGGAGCCGCGGCGTGGACGACGAGGTTCAGCAGCCGGAGTACGAGTTCGGGTCGGGCGTTCTGTGCGTGTTCGGGCGGCAGTTGAAGCTGTTCCGGGAGCGGGCGGGGATGGACCGCGCCAAGCTCGGGTCGCTGACCGGGTACTCGGCCTCGACGATCGCGTCGTTCGAGCAGGGCAGACGGATTCCGCCGCCGAAGTTCATCGACCGGGCGGATGAAGTGCTCGGGGCGGGCGGGGTGTTGAGCGCGAGCAAGGAGGAGGTGGCTCGGGCTCAGTATCCGGCGTTCTTCCGGGATGCGGCGCGGTTGGAGGCCAAGGCGGCGGCCCTGCATGTGTATGCGACCAAGGCTGTACCGGGGCTCTTGCAGACGGAAGAGTACTCCCGAGCGGTGTTCTCCATGTGGCGTCCGCTGCTGGACGAGGAGACGATCAACCAGCGGGTCGCAGCTCGCCTGGCGCGCCAGGAGATCTTCTCCCGGACCCCGTTGCCCACCATCAGCTTTGTCATCGAGGAGTTCGTTCTGCGGCGACCGCTCGGTGGATGGGCCGTGATGCAGGGCCAGTTGGAGCAGATTCTGCTGTACGGGCAGCGACGTAACGTGGAAATCCAGATGATGCCGATCGAGCGGGACGAGCATGCTGGGTTGGAAGGCCCCTTCACCTTGATCGAGACGTACGAAGGGCAGAGGATCGCCTACGTGGAGGCGTACAAGGACAGCCGTCTCTACACGGAGCGGAGGCAGGTTCGGGAGATCGAGGAGCAGTACGGCATCCTCCGGGCCCAGGCGCTCACTCCGCGCGAGTCGCTGGCCCTCATCGAGAAGTTGCTTGGAGAGAGATGAACGCCCAACAACTCATAAAGCCGGTATCTGAGTCGGCCTGGTTCAAGAGCAGCTACAGCACGGGTTCAGGCGGCGAATGCGTCGAGGTCGCCGCCGGCCCCGGCACGGTTCACGTCCGGGACTCGAAAGACACAACCCGTGCTGCACTGGCCGTAGAACCCACGGCCTGGACCGCGTTCGTCCAGTTCGCGGCACTCTGACAGGGGAGGGTCCTCGGTAGGCGTGTGCTTGCCGAGGGCCATCCTGAGGCGGCCCGAACTGAGTGGACAAAGCTTGGTCAGTGGAGGGCGGAGCTACTGTAGGTTCCTGCTATGAATCAGGGCAATGTGAGCGAGAACCCCGAATCGCGCTTCTCCGCGGTGCTGGTGGGCTCAGCCAGGCTTCCGGGCGTGCGTATCCACAGGGAGGCATACCTCCGGAGGGCGCTGGCACGCTATTGCTCCGAGGACGAGATCCGCAGAGCGGTCGAAGAGACCCCCGCGGCGGCGGGTATCTCTGTCGACGTTCTGGACAGAGCGGCCAACGACTCCATCCGCTACGAAACCGCCAAGGCCAGCGCTCTCTCCGCCGCTGCCGGGCTACCCGGTTTCATAGCCCTTCCCGCCACCGTGCCCGCCGACATGGCCCAGTACTTCGGTCACATGCTGCGTATCGCGCAGAAGCTCGCCTACCTCTACAGCTGGCCAGATCTGTTCGCCGACAACGGCGATGACGTCGACGACGCGACCATGGGGGTACTCACGCTGTTCCTCGGCGTGATGTTCGGTACCCAGTCGGCGAACGCCGCTGTGGGGAAGGTCGCGGGGATGATGGCGGAGCAGGTCGCCAAGAAGCTGCCCCAGAAGGCACTCACCCAAGGCGTCATCTACCCCATAGTGAAGAAGGTCGCGGCCTACATCGGCGTCGAGATGACGAAGCAGACCTTCGCGAAGAGCGTCTCGAAGGCCATCCCCGTCGTCGGGGCCGCTGTTTCCGGCGGGCTCACCTTTGCGACCTACCGTCCCATGGCCAAGCGGCTGAAGAAGCACCTCTCCGACTCGGAACTGGCGAAGCCGACGCACCGAGTCTTCGTTGTGGAAGCCGAGGAAGTCCACGAGTCCTTCGTCGCGGAACATGCTGAGGGCCATGCCTCGGACGGAACCGACGTCAGGGCAGAGGGCCCTCGGCCCTAGCCTGCGTTCGATGATGGCTGGGCAGTACCACGTCTGCGTCGGTACAAGGGGGCGCTACCCGCACCACCAGCTACGGCACCCCCGACGTCCAGCACCATGGCGGCGATGCGGGGCGGAGCCCCCGCATGCTCTGACCTGTACACGGGCCTAAACGACCGGGTTCGGCGGGACCACCACGGGAGGTCCGGTCACGATCGTCGTATTGATCGGTCCGGTCGCTCCGGTTGCTCCGGTTGCTCCGGTTGCTCCGGTGGGGCCGAGGTCTCCGTTGGCTCCGGTTGCTCCGGTTGCTCCGGTGGGGCCGAGGTCTCCGTTGGCTCCGGTGGCTCCGGTAGCCCCGGTTGGGCCGGTGGCCCCGAGGTCTCCGTTCGCTCCGGTGGCTCCGGTAGCCCCGGTTGGGCCGGTGGCCCCGAGGTCTCCGTTCGCTCCGGTCGCTCCGGTAGCCCCAGTTGGGCCGGTTGCCCCGAGGTCTCCGGTAGCTCCGGTGGGGCCGAGGTCTCCGTTCGCTCCGGTAGCCCCGGTGGGGCCGGTGTCTCCGGTCGCTCCGGTCGGCCCAGTTGGGCCGGTGGCCCCGGTGGCCCCGGTGGCCCCGGTGGGGCCGGTATGGCCGGGGTGCGGGCAGTCCGAGTGGTGGCAGCCGCCGTCTGGTGAGGCGCCAGGCTGTTGCATCGCGCTGGCTCCCGGGCTGATGACGCCGGTGAACAGCACGGCGATCAATGCTGCTGTGCTACCGACGGCCAGGCGCACGCTGCGCCGAGGCAGAGGTCCTAGAGGATGAAGCTTCACGGTGTCTTTCTCCTGGGGATGGTGACTGGATAGGTGGACCTGGCCAAGAAGCGCCGAGCTCAGGACTTTGTCCGGCTACGCGCCTTCCTCGCCACCGCCGACCGCTACGGCCAGCGGTTGCTCGACGACCTTCGTCCAGGCCATGCGCGGGTGCTGCCAGTGATGTGGTCCCGGAACTTCAGGCACCGGCAGCGCACCGTTTCGTGGGAGACGGTCACATCGTCCTGGAGCGTCAGCTCCCCGACCTGGCGGAAGCTGAGCGGGAAACGGAGGTACGGCGACGGCAGTTGTGCGATGACATCCGCCGAGCAGCGGGTGCCCTCGTATGACGCCGACCCGGACAACGCCGTCGCTCCCCTCCCGACATGAGGATCAATCGACCGCGACCTGCGCACCGACCGGTTGGCCGGGTTGCGCCGGTAACGGCACCTCGTCATGGTGCGCAGACCGCATAGGGGGTGACATCGGTGTAGTTGTGGCTCTGGTTGTCGGCGAGGACCTGCCAGGTGTTGCCGACGGGGCGGCTGGTGGTTTCGACCGGTGGGACTGCGCCGCCGCTTTGCTGGTATCCGCCGCCGGTGACGACGTGGCCGGCGGGGCAGGTGGCGGTGGCTACGACCGGGATTCTGGCGGTGGCCACCCCGAAGGGGTTGGTACCGACGGTGACGGTGGCGGTGACGGTGCCGGTGGCGGTGTCGATCACCGACACGTTGTTGGAGTTCTCGTTGTTGACGTAGGCGCGGGTGCCGCCCGGGCTGAACGCCACTGCGATGGGGCCGGTGCCGGCGGGGATGGTGGCGGTGACGGTGTTGGTGGCGGTGTTGATCACCGATGCGTCGTTCGAGGTGAAGTTGGCCGTATAGGCGGTTTTGCCGTCCGGGCTCATCGCCACCGCTTCAGGGTTGGTGCCGACGGGGATGGTGGTGGTGACGGTGTTGGTGGCGGTGTTGATCACCGACACGTTGTCCGAGAGGTCGTTGCTGACGTAGGCGCGGGTGCCGTCGGGGGTGAACACCACGCCGTCGGGTTGGGTGCCGACGGGGATGGTGGCGGTGACGGTGTTGCTGGACAGGTTGATCACCGACACTGAGTTCGCGCCCTGGGCGGTGACGTAGGCGGTGGTGCCGTCCGGGCTGACCGCCACCGCGCTGGGGCCGAGGCCGACGGGGATGGTGGTGGCGACGGTGTTGGTGGCCGTGTTGATCACCGAAACATTGCTCGAACCCGTATTGGTGACGTAGGCGGTGGTGCCGTCCGGGGTGAACGCCACCCTTAGGGGTTCGGTGCCGACGGGGATGGTTGCGGTGACGGTGTTGGTAGTCGTGTCGATCACCGACACGGTGTTCGCGAAGGCGTTGGCGACGTAGGCGCGGGTGCCGTCCGGGGTGAACGCCACTCCTGCGGGGTGGTTGCCGACGGGGATGGTGGTGGTGACGGTGTTGGTGGACAGGTTGATCACCGACACGGTGTTCGCGCCGACGTTGGTGACGTACGCGAAGCTCCCTGACGTCGCGGCCCAGGCCGGGACGGCCGCCGTCATCGGCAGTGCCAACGCCCCCGACAGGGCCAGCCCCGCCATCAGGGCACGTCGCCAAACCCCACAGCGTGAGGGCCGACCAGTGTCTGTATCGTGCCCTGCCGGGCCGGGCAGTCGTCGTTTCCCAGGACTCAGCATCGCCGTACCTCTCGCTCGAAGAACCGGAAGGGTGGCGACGCAGGCCCCGGGCCGGAACAGCCCGTGCCATGACGACAGTTGCGACCGCCAGGCCCCGCAACCGCGGCCACCACCCGGGCCCACGGCTGCGGCTCCGGATCGGCCGCGTGCTATCACATCTCATCACCGACACGCCGACACCTCATCGGCCGCAGCGGCTGCACCCGCGCCGGCAGAACCTCGAAGACCACAGGTCACCGCTCGTCAGCGTAAGCGCCATAGTGGGAAATATGGCGATTCAACACCTTTTTGTTCACGTGCTCCCGCCCGCGGGCAAGTACGCGGGCCGCCGGTGGTCAGGCCCGCACCCGTGCCGTTCGATCTGCACCGCCGGTGACGGCGCGGGGGCGGCTGCTCGCCATCGCCGTGGCCTGGCGACAGCGCGGCGGGCGGTCGTCCTGGTCAACTCCGGCGTTATGCGGTGGAGTGGGGCGTCTCGTCGGCAGGGCCGCCGGCTCTGAGGATTCGCCGCGAGGCCGGGACCGCTGCCGGGTGGGCGCCGAGTACGCCGCGGGCCCGCAGCTCGTCCAGGTCGGGGAGACGGACTCCGGGGAGGGAGTCGAGCGGGTCGGCCTGCGCGGCACGAATGCCGTGCGCGAGCTGTGGGCCGGTACCAAGGGTGCGGCGGGCTGTCACGCGATCATCGTACGGGCGACGATTGCAGCTCTGTCCGGCACCCAGCTCAGAGGAGCTTTTGGGGAGAGACGGCTGAGGGGGAGGCGGCGAGTAGCGGGATCCGGGCCCGTCCAGATGTTCCCCGAGGCCGTACCTGTACGCGGTGAGCTTGTACGTGGTGGTGGGCGTGACCGTTTCCCGCGCTGTGAGTTGGACGGCCGAGGCGGTTGGACTTCACCTGCAGGACCGCAGGTTGGTCAACGCATTCCTCCGAAGTCGGTGCGTGGGCGGTGAGGCGTGGGCGGTCCCGCGCGTGGGCGTGTCGGTGGCTTGATCACCGGGAGTCAGGCGCACCCGTCCAAATGCCGGAGACTCTGGGCGGGGCGAGTGGCAGGATTTGCCGGTCGAAGAACTCGTGAAATCCCTCAGCGCGCTCGTAAAGCGCGTCAAATCCACTGGTGGTTTCCCGGACCAGTTCCCGTTCCGTGAAACGGTTGGCGCCCGCCGCGTTCCCGTCATCGTCGTAAACGACTTCGTACATGACGACGTCCCCGAGAATCACCACTTCGGGAACCGGGCGCTCCTTCTCGATGTCCGAGATCTTGCGGGCATCGAGCACTTTGATGTCATCGCCCAGATCTACGCGCACCCGCAGCACGAAGAACTCCCACTGCACGTACGGCGTGATCGGGAATTCCACGACGCGGAGGCGGCGGTGCGGAATGCCCAGCCGCGCCGCCTTCTGGAGTTCCTGCGCGTAGTCGTCGCGTCTCTCGTCGGCGAGGGACACTGCTCTCGTCCAGTCGCCGGCGGCGAAAGCCTCCCAGCTGGCGAATCCCCGCTCCTTGAAATGCTGCCCGCGTTCGAGCTTGTTCAGGAAGCCGATGCCGCTGTTGTAGAACCGGCCGAAGTCCGCGTGGTACGTGGGGCGATCCATGCGCTCGGAGACCCCGCTGGGGAAAGAATCAAACACTGGGGATATCCGGTTTCGCCGCGACAAGCATGTTCCTCGGGATGACCACGAGTCTTTCATCCGCCCCGATCGAGACCCCTTCGGGCAGGTTCTCGCCGAGCGACTGGGTGAGATCCCGGCCGATGACGGCGATGTCTCCGTTGGCGAGTTCCCAGATGTCGGGGCAGTCAGGCGTGCCGGTTGTGTTCCCCAGGTCTTGCGGTGATTTCCCCAGACGCCGCTTGAAAGTCGTGGTCGGATCCGCTTCCCATGGCCTGGTCACTGCCGTCGCCCCCTCGATCGGTCGGGTGGCGATACTGTAGCGCCCGCCATGCTCGCCTGACCATGCGGTAAGTCAGGCCCGGGGTCCAAATGGCGCCGAGCGATGCCTCCTTGTCTCGTCTTCCTCAAGAGTGGAACGATATTGATCGGTGGCGGCATCGCGCAAACACCTGGCCAGCGCGACTTTTCAGCCATGCTGTCGGAAAATCGAGTGAACGGAGGGGTGACTTTGGATCCGGAGATGACCTCGCTCGCTCAAGGCGCAGGAACCACCTTGGTCACGCTGATGGCAACCGATGCGTGGCATCGCACCCGTGAGGGGCTCACACAACTCTGGCGTCGGATGCAACCAGAGCGTGCCGAGACCGTAGCCGCCGATTTGGAGGCTGGCCGCGAGGATGTTCTGGCAGCCATGGTGGCGAACGACCAGGAGACGTTGAACGAACTGCGTCTGCAGTGGCAGGGGACGGTACGGCGCCTGATCGTCGCTCAACCTGCCGCCGCCGAGGAACTGCGCAGGTTGCTGGACGAACTCGATCCCGGCGGCACGGCCGCCAGGCAGGTCACGCAGCATGCCACAGCGTCCGGTCAGGCCCGGATCTACCAGGCAGGACGAGACCAGCACATCACCGAGCGATGACGGGCGGGATGGACGGTCGTGCCGAGGACCGGGGGCGTGTCTACCAGGCATCGGGCGACCAGCACATCAACGAACACCACCACTACGGCGGCGACACGACCGGACCGAGTGGCCCGGACTCAGTGCGCCGCCCGGCGGTCGGGCGGCCTCCAGCAGTCCTGCGCGACCGCGCCGAGGTGATGGCACGCCTGCGGGCAAGCGTCGAAGTGAGGTGTGGCGGCGACGCCTACGTGCTGTACGGCATGGGCGGCTGCGGCAAGACGGCGGTTGCTCATGCCTTCTTCCATGTGGCCACCGGTGAGTACGGCCGGGCGGGCCTGTGGGTCAACGCCTTTGACCGTGCGAGCCTGCGCGCCGGCATGCTGGCCGTCGCCGCAGACCGGGGTGCGGGCGACGGCGAACTGCTGGCTGCCCGCAATGGCCTCCGTCCCGCAGCGGATCTCGTCTGGCAGTATCTCGACCGCTCCGCCGAGCCTTGGCTGCTGGTACTCGACAACGCCGACGAGCCGGAGATCCTGCGGGACGGCAGCTGGCTGCGCACCAGCCCACGCGGCACTGTCGTGGTGACCACTCGGCGAGCAGCCGCTCGTTGGTGGCCAGGGGCTGAATTGCAGCACATTGGCGTACTACCGCGGGAGGACGCCGCACTTGTCCTGTGCGACCTCGCCCCGCACAGTGGTACGGCGGAGCAGGCGGCGCAGATCGCGGACCGGCTCGGGCGGCTGCCACTTGCCCTCACACTGGCCGGCGGTTTCCTCTCCCATCAAGTGCTCGATCCCTGGACGATGGATGCCTACGGTCACCATCTCGACGGAGAGGAACGAGTCCAGCTCATCGACCAGGGAGCTGACGCGTTGTCCGAGGCGGACCCGCGGCACCTGGTCGGCCTGACCTGGCAGCTGACACTCGACACGTTCGAGGAGCGCGGGCTGCCCGAAGCGGCGGCGCTGCTCAGACTGCTGGCCCGGTTCGCTCCGGAGCCGCTGCCGCTGTCCCTGCTCAACCGCGCCGACATCAGTGGCGTCCTCCCCCACGCCCGAACCGAAACAGCCCTGAGAGCCCTGCTCGACCAGTCGCTGACCGAACTGGTCGACGTCGGCGTGCGCTGCGTACAGAGCCATGGAGTACTGCTCGACAGCGTTTCGGCCGCGACACCTGCGGAACGAATGCCCGCTCTCAACACGACGGCCGTCCGGCTGCTCGACGCGGCCGTTCCCGGCGTACCCGACGCGGGTCCCTACGATCCACAGCTGCGACTGCTGGTGCCTCATGCGCTCGCTTTGTTGCGACGCATCGGCGAACCGTCGGCTCTGGCCGATGCCTTGGCCGTCGCGACGCGGCTGTCGGTCACCTTGCATCGCACCGGGGACTACCTCTCGGCCTGGGAGACCTCGCGTGCCGCGGCGGACCTCGCACAGCAGCTGCTCGGCGTGGATCACCGTCTGGTACTGGCCGCCCGTTCCCGGGCCGGCCGGGCGTTGTTCCGACTGGGCAAGTACGCCGAAGCCGAGGCGTCGCTCCGCAGCGTCCGTGAGACCCAGGAGAGACTGTTCGGGGCCGACGACCCCGACACCTTGGACAGCGGATACGGCCTTCAGCTCGTGCTGGGGAACCTCGGCAGGCGCGAGGAATCGCTCGCACTTCTCCGGGCCACCGTCACCGGCCGGCGAACGACACTGGGCCCCGCGCACCCACTGACCCTGCGCGCCCGCGCCAGTCTGCTGGAGATGCTGCCCGCCTCCGAGGTGGTCACCGAAGAAGGCGGCGCCCTGCTTTCGCTGCCGTCGGAATGCGCCAGGCTCCTCGGCCCCGATCACACGGTCACACTGGGCGCTGGGCACAACCACGCTTGGGCGCTCTACCTCCTGGGCCGTTTCGATGAGGCCGATCAGGAAATACGGCTGGTCGCCGAAGCGTATGTGCGACGCTTCGGCCCCGAGTACCCGATCGTGCTCGCTGCCCGGCAGCTTTTCTCCCGAACCCGTTCCGCGCTCGGCCACGTGGACGTGGGGATCGAGCTGATGACCGATGTCCTCGCACGACGGGAACGCAGCCTGGGCGCCGATCACCCCTTCACGGTCGCGAGCCGGCAGCTGCTGGACGAGTACCGATCGGGTCGGTGGCGTCCGTGCCAACCGCCCGGCGGATGACAACGGGATGCGCGACGCTGCGTTCTCTTCGATGGCGACCGAGCCGCTCGCGGCAATCCCGCACCAGGCCTGACCACTCTCACCTTCAGTCGTACGGAGATCCACTCGCCCATGTCCATGAACCGCATCGCCCTCCGCCGCGCCGGCACCTTCACCGCCCTCACCGCCGCAGGCCTGCTCGGCGCGGCCGGTGTCGCCTCCGCGCACGTCACCGTCCATCCGGAGAGCTACACCAAGGGAGCCACGGACGGAGTGCTCACCTTCCGTGTCCCGAACGAGGAGGACAGTGCCTCCACCACCAAGGTGCAGGTCTTCCTGCCCACCGACCATCCGGTGCTCGGTGTCCTCGTGCACCCGCAGGACGGCTGGACCGCCAAGGTGACCAGCACCAAGCTCAAGACGCCGGTGAAGACCGACGACGGCACCATCACCGACGCCGTCTCCGAGATCACGTGGACGGGTGGGAAGATCGGGGCGGGGGAGTACGAGGACTTCGACGTGGCCTTCGGGCAGTTGCCCGACGACACCGGCCAGTTGACGTTCAAGACGCTGCAGACCTACTCCGACGGCAAGGTCGCCCGCTGGATCGAGGAGCCTTCCGGTGGGGAGGAGTCGGAGAACCCGGCGCCGGTGCTCGGGCTCACGGCCGGTGGGGAGACGAAGGCTCCGGTGGCGAAGAGCGAGGCGGCCGGTACGGCCAAGGCCGCCGGTGCGAGTGACTCGACGGCCCGGGGGCTCGGAATCGCCGGGCTGGTGGTCGGCGCGCTCGGCCTCGCCGCGGCGGCGTTCGCGCTCGTGCGAGGGCGGGCGGAGCGGTCGTAGGCGCGCAGGACAAGGAGAAGGGCTCGGACCGTCGGCGGTCCGAGCCCTTTTCGTTGTCGGCTGTCTCAGCGTGCCGCCAGCTCCAACTCCAGCACCCGCGCCTCCGGCACCCGCGCCTCCGGCACCTCCTCCTGCGATGTCCCGCGTGTCTCCCCGCGCGAGTTCAGCCACAGCCACACCACGTCCCGGCCGAAGGACCACACCAGCGAGCCCAGCGCGGCCAGCACGATCGCGAGGTTCGCGAGATGCGGGAGCAGCTCCGCGCCGGCCAGGAGCAGGCAGATGCCCTGCACCGCGGCGACCGTCTTGCGGGCGAAGGACGGGGGGAGGGGGGCGTTCAGCCAGGGGGCGACGCGGGACACGGCGACGAAGACGTAGCGCATGCCGCCGATCATCAACACCCACGGGCCCAGTCGCATGGACACGTACACGCTGAGTACGAGGATCAGAAACGCGTCGACCTCCATGTCGAAGCGGGCGCCCAGCGCGGACGACGTACCCGTGCGGCGGGCCACCTTGCCGTCGACGCCGTCCAGGAGGAGGGCGACGGCGGTCAGGGCGACCAGCAGCGTCACCGGCGGCGCGCTCTCGAAGGAGTCCGCGACCAGCGCCGTCACCCCGCCGACGAGCGTCGCCCGGCCGAGGGTGACGCGGTTCGCGGGGCCGAAGGAGCGCAGCCGGGAGCGGTGCAGGGCGCGCGAGAGGACCGCCCAGGTGGCGAACGCGAAGGAGAGGCCGGTCAGCCAGCCGGCCGGGCCCAGGCCGATGACCGCGCCGAGCAGGACCAGGAGCAGGACCTGTACGCCCGCTCCCACCGCGGTCTCCTGCTGGAGCCTCGCGTCGTACGTGTTGTTCAGGGCCACCGCACATCCTCCGGCCGAGTGACAGAGTCGATCAACGCCGCGTACTGTGCGCGGCCTGTGCACTTCTCGGTACGTGAACAACTTCCCGAGCGTTCAGGAGGATGCCGATGACGCGGTCGGCCCGCGCTTTCTGGCTCCGCTCTCCCGGCCACGGTGAGCTGCGCGACGTCACCCTCCCGGAGCCCGGCGAGGGCGAGGTGCTGGTGCGTGCCCTGTACTCCGGTGTCAGCCGGGGCACGGAGACGCTCGTGTTCCGCGGGGGCGTACCCGAAAGTCAACACGCCGTGATGCGGGCGCCGTTCCAGGAGGGTGACTTCCCCGCACCGGTGAAGTACGGCTACCTCAGCGTCGGCGTGGTGGAGGAGGGGCCCGAGGGGCTGATCGGGCGTACGGTCTTCTGCCTGTACCCGCATCAGAGCCGATACGTCGTTCCGGCCGGCTCCGTGACCGTCGTGCCCGAAGGGGTACCCGCAGGGCGGGCCGTGCTCGCGGGCACGGTCGAGACCGCGGTGAACGCGCTCTGGGACGCCCGCCCCCTCCTCGGCGACCGGATCGCCGTCGTCGGCGGCGGCATGGTCGGCTGCTCGGTGGCCGCGCTGCTCGCCCGCTTCCCCGGCGTACGGCTGCAACTGGTCGACGCCGACCCGAACCGGGCGAAGACCGCCGAGGCTCTCGGTGCCGGCTTCGCCCTGCCCGGCGACGCCCTCGGCGAGTGCGACCTCGTCGTCCACGCCAGCGCCACCGAACAGGGCCTCACCCGCGCCCTGGAACTCCTCGCGCCCGAGGGCACGGTCGTCGAACTGAGCTGGTACGGCGACCGGCGCGTCAGCCTCCCGCTCGGCGAGGCCTTCCACTCCCGCCGGCTCACCGTGCGCAGCAGCCAGGTCGGCACCGTCTCCCCGGCCGCCCGTCCGGGCCGCGGCTACGCCGAGCGGATGGCCCTCGCCCTGGACCTCCTCGCCGACCCGGCGCTGGACGCGCTGATCACGGGGGAGAGCGCCTTCGAGGAACTCCCCGAGGTCATGCCGGGGCTCGCCTCCGGCGAGATCCCGGCCCTGTGCCACCGCATCAGGTACGGCGAGGTGCCCTGACCTGAGAAAAAGGGTGGGAGCGGGCTGAACGCGGGGAAGTGAGGAGCCGTACTAGATGTCATCCCCCGTCAGGAAACGGCGGGGGCGTCAGACGCACCGCACCTGGAGGGTCGTCCGTTGTTCAGCATCACCGTCCGCGATCACATCATGATCGCCCACAGCTTCCGCGGCGACGTGTTCGGGCCCGCGCAGCGCCTGCACGGCGCCACCTTCCTGGTGGACGCCACGTTCCGCCGCGAGCAGCTGGACGAGGACAACATCGTCGTCGACATCGGCCTGGCCACGCGGGAACTCGGCGCCGTCACCGCCGAGCTGAACTACCGCAACCTCGACGACGACCCCGACTTCGCGGGCGTCAACACCTCCACCGAGTACCTGGCCAAGGTCGTCGCCGACCGCCTCGCCGAACGCATCCACAAGGGCGCGCTGGGGGAGGGCGCCAAGGGCATCGCCGGGATCACGGTGACCCTGCACGAATCCCACATCGCCTGGGCGAGTTACGAGCGTGGCCTGTGACCGACCTGACCGTGCGCAGGGCACGGACCGCCCACCAGCCCGCGAAGCGCGCCGCCCTCGAGAACGGCGGGATCGTCCCCATGTCCCTGCGCACCCTGCACTTCGTCATGCCGGGCGGTGTCGACGACCCGGCCGCGCCCAGCGGCGGCAACGCCTACGACCGCAGGGTCTGCCTGGACCTGCCCGGCTTCGGCTGGCAGGTCGTCCGGCACGCCGTTCCCGGCGGCTGGCCCGCCCCGGACGCCGTCGACCGCGACGGACTCGCGCGCGTGCTGCGGGAACTGCCCGACGACACGGCGGTCCTGCTGGACGGGCTGGTCGCCTGCGGGGTGCCGGAGGTCGTCGTGCCCGAGGCCGGACGGCTGCGGCTCGCGGTCCTCGTGCACCTGCCGCTCGGCGACGAGACCGGCCTCGACGCGGCCGTGGCCGCCGGCCTCGACACGCGTGAGCGGGCCGTGCTGCGGGCCGTGCCCGCGGTGATCGCCACCAGCGACTGGGCGGTCCGCCGCCTCGTCTCCCATCACGGGCTCGCCCCCGAACGGGTGCACCGCGCCGCTCCCGGCGCCGACATCAAGCCGCTCGCCCCCGGCACCGACGGCGTCTCCCACCTGCTGTGCGTCGCCGCCGTCACCCCGCGCAAGGGCCAGCACCGGCTGGTGGAGGCCCTCGCGGCGGTACGGGACCTGCCGTGGACCTGCGACCTGGTCGGCGGTCTCGGCCACGACCCCGGGTACGTCGCCGATCTGCGCGCCCAGATCGAGCGGTACGGCCTCGCCGGCCGGCTGCGCCTGACCGGCCCGCGTTCCGGCGCCGACCTCGACGCCAGTTACGCCGCCGCCGACCTGATGGTCCTCACCTCCTACGCGGAGACCTACGGCATGGCCGTCACCGAGGCTCTCGCCCGTGGCATCCCCGTCCTCGCGACCGACGTCGGAGGCCTGCCCGAGGCGGTCGGCCGCGCCCCCGACGGCGGTGTCCCCGGCATCCTCGTCCCGCCGGAGGACCCCGCCGCGCTCGCCGCCGAACTGCGCGGCTGGTTCGGCGAGGCCGACGTACGCCGCCGGCTGAAGGCCGCCGCGCGCGCCCGCCGCGCCGCCCTCGACGGCTGGGCGAGCACCGCCCGCAGCCTGGCCGCGGTTCTCGGCGCCCTGCCCGGGACACCGAGGAGGGCGGCATGAGGAACACGAGCGGTACGGGCACACGGAGTGCGAGTGAGGCGCGTACCCAGGACGTCACCGGGAACGCCGAGGTCATTCCCGGTGCCGGACCCGTCGTCCGGCCCGTCGTCGGGCCCGGTGAGCGAGCCACCGTGCGGCTGAGGGACGGTGGCGCCGAGGAGGAACCGGCGCGGTACGCGCCCGAGTGGCTGCGGCTGCGGGAAGGCGCCGACGCGGCAGCCCGCGCCGAGGAGTTGCTGGAACCGCTGCGCAAGACGCTCACCGGCGAGCCGGGCCGGGCGGGCGGCGGTCCGGTCGTCCACGATCTGGGCTGCGGCACCGGCTCGATGGGCCGTTGGCTCGCGCCCCGGCTGGACGGCGCCCAGCACTGGGTGCTGCACGACCGGGACCCGTACCTGCTGCACTTCGCCGCCGCTGCCTCCCCGACCACTGCCGCCGACGGCAGCCGGGTCACGGTCGAGACCCGGCGCGGTGACCTCGCCCAGCTCACTCCGCAAGCGCTCACCGGGGCCTCGCTGGTGACGGCCTCGGCCCTGCTCGACGTCCTCACCCGCGAGGAGGCCGAGGCCCTCGCCGCCGCGTGCGCCGGTGCCGGCTGCCCGGTGCTGTTCACCCTGTCCGTCGCCGGACGCGTCGAACTCACCCCGTCCGACCCGCTGGACGCCGAGATCACCGAGGCGTTCAACGCCCACCAGCGCCGTGGCGGCCTGCTCGGCCCGGACGCGGTCACCGTGGCCTGCGAGGCACTCTCGGCGCGCGGAGCGACGGTACGACTGCGGCCGAGCCCCTGGCGACTGGGCCCGGCGGAGTCCGCGCTCACCGCCCAGTGGCTGCGGGGCTGGGTCGGCGCGGCCGTCGAGGAACGGCCCGAGCTGCGTGAGCGCGCCGAGCGCTACCTGCGTGAGCGCCTCGCCGCCTGCGAGGCCGGTGAGCTGCGGGTCGTGGTCCACCACAGCGACCTGCTCGCTCTGCCAGGGGCGACAGGAGGGGCGGCGTCATGAGCCCTCGTACGGCATTCGCGCCGGCCCCCGAGCTTACGAGCGCCGAGCAGGCCCCTGTGAACCCCGGCGGCCCCAACGCCCTTGAGCCTTCCGCCACTTCCCGCCCCCGTCACGCGCTCCGCACCCACCTCGGCACTCTCACCGGTGCCGCCATCCTCGCCCTGCTCCTGTGGCGGCTCGGCACCGGTGTTCTCCTCGACGGGCTCCGCAGGATCGACACGGCGACGGTGCTCGTGGCGCTGGGCGTCGGCGTCGTGACCACCGTGTTCAGCGCGTGGCGCTGGCAGTTGGTGGCCCGGGGCCTGCGGATCCGGCTGCCGTTCGGGCCGGCCGTGGCCGACTACTACCGGGCGCTGTTCCTGAACGCGGCTCTGCCGGGCGGGGTGCTCGGGGACGTGCACCGGGCGGTCCGGCACGGGCAGAGTGCCGGGGACGTGCGGCGGGGCGTGAAGGCGGTCGTGCTGGAGCGGGTCGCCGGGCAGGTGGCGCTGGCCGTGTTCGGTGCGGTGGCGCTGCTGTCGCTGCCGTCCCCGGTGCGGGACGACGTCCGCGGCTTCGCCCCGCTGGTGGCCCTGGGCGTGGTGGGTGCGCTCGCCGTCGTCCTCGCCGTCCGGCTGAACCGGGCGCCCTCCCGTCGCGGCGGCGCCCTGCAGACGGTGCTCGGCGAGGCGCGCCGGGGCCTGCTGTCCCGGGAGAGCGGGCCGGGCGTCGCGCTGTCCTCGGCGGTCGTGCTGGCCGGCCACCTCGCGATGTTCGTCGTCGCGGCAAGGGTCGCCGGATCCGGGGCCTCCGTACCGGTGCTGCTGCCGCTCGCGGTGCTCGCCCTGGTCGCCATGGGCCTGCCACTGAACGTCGGCGGTTTCGGGCCCCGCGAGGGTGTCACCGCCTGGGCGTTCGCCGCGGCGGGGCTCGGCGCGAGCAGCGGTGTCGCCGTCGCCGTCGTGTACGGCGTGCTGAGTTTCGTGGCGAGCCTGCCCGGCGCCGTCGTCCTCGTCGCCCGCTGGTACGGCGGGCTGCGCGGTCACCCCCGGGATTCCCGGAGCAGCTCGAAATACGGTCCGAACGCCTCCGCCAGGCCGGCCAGCAGTTCCTTTCCCTTTTCCGCGGACCCCAGGGAAGGACGGCCTATGACGCCCGATTCGGTATAGGCGGACATTCCCGTGGTGAGCAGATGGCGGCGGTCGTCCGCCGTGAAATCGGCGGACTCGTGACCAGGGCGGACGAATTCGGGATGAGCGTGCAGCAGAATCGAGGTCTCGATTTCCCCCGCGTGCATGTCCGTGAGCAGCGAGGTGACCACTCCCGCCCGCACCCGGGCCGCCTCCCAGTCCTCGGCGGCCGGGAACAGCGCCATCCGCTCACCGCGCGCCGAGGCCTCCTGGACGACGTTGCCGAGCACGTAGTTGCCGCCGTGCCCGTTGACGACGACGAGCGCGTCGACGCCGGAGCGGCGCAGCGAGGCCGCGATGTCCCCGACCACCGCGTGCAGGGTGACGGCGGAGATGCTGACGGTCCCCGGCCAGGCCGCGTGCTCGTGCGAGCATGAGACCGTCACCGGAGGAAGGAGGTGCACCGGATAGCCGGCGGCGATCTCCCGCGCCACGGCACAGGCGACGAGGGTGTCGGTCGCCAACGGCAGGTAGGGGCCGTGCTGTTCGAAGCTGCCGACGGGAAGGACGGCGACCTGAGGTGAAACGCCCGCCCCCCGCGCCCGTACGTCCTGCGTGGTGTCCGCCGGAATCACCCCGTGCGCGACCGTCCGCCCGCCCGAACCACTCATCTTTTCCCGGCCTTTCGTCTCTGCTTAGGAATCAGATCATGACAGAAGACATCGACGTCCTCGGCACGAAGTCAGCGAAGTCCGAGAAGTCCGCGCGGCGTTCGGGTGCGGAACGCGTCGTGAACACCCCGCTGCCCACCGTGTACGGGGAATTCCGGGCGATCGGCTTTCTGGACCACGACCGCGGTGACGAGCATGTCGCCCTGGTGTACGGCGAGATCGGCACCGAGAACGTGCTGACCCGGCTGCACTCGGAATGCCTGACCGGGGACGCGTTCGGCTCCCGGCACTGCGAGTGCGGCGACCAGCTGGCCTCCGCACTGCGCGCGGTGGCCGCCGAAGGCAGCGGCGTCGTCGTCTACCTGCGGGGCCACGAGGGCCGCGGCATCGGCCTGCTGGCCAAACTGCGCGCGATGGCGCTCCAGGCGGAGGGCCTGGACACGGTCGAGGCGAACCTGGCGCTCGGGCTGCCCGTCGACGCCCGCGACTACGGGGTGGCGGCCGGGATCCTGCGCGATCTCGGTGTGCGCTCGGTCCGGCTGATGTCCAACAACCCGCGCAAGCACGAGGCGTTGACCCGGCACGGCATCCAGGTCGCCGAGCGGGTGCCGCTGCTGATCGAGCCGTGCGAGAGCAACATCACCTATCTGCGGACCAAGCGCGAGCGGCTGGACCACATCCTGCCCCACCTGGACGCGGTCGCCCACGGCTCCTGACGCGTGCCCCGGCGCGCCGTCTGACTCAGTCCGTCAGCGCCTCGTGCACCAGGCGCCGCAGCTCCGGGAAGACCTTGAGCCTCTTCGGGCGGACCTGGGTCATGAACTGCACGGTCAGATCGCGGCGGGGGGCGACCCAGAACGCGGTGGTCGCGACGCCGGTCCACCCGTAGGTGCCGGGGCTGGAGGGAGCGAGGGTGCGGGACGGGTCGGTGACGACGGAGACGTTGAAGCCGAACCCGAGGCCGTCGTTGCCGCGTTCCTGGTGGGCGGGGGCTCCGAAGGCGCGCAGGAGGGCGCCGCCGGGGAGCTGATTGCCGGTCATCTCGGCGACGCCGGTCGGGGACAGCAGACGGGTTCCGTCCAACTCGCCGCCCCGGCGCAGCATCTCCATGAACCGGTGGAAGTCCCCGGCCGTGGAGACCAGGCCCCCGCTGCCGGACAGGAACCGGGGCCGGCCGCGCACCGGCAGCCCGGGGATCGGCTCGATGCCGCCGTCGTCCGTCTCGCCGTACAACTTGGCGAGCCGATCGGCCTGTTCGGGCGTGATGTGGAAGCCGGTGTCGGTCATGCCGAGCGGGCGCAGGATCCGCTCGGTGAAGAACGCGTCCAACGGCTGCCCGGAGACCACCTCGATCACCCGGCCCAGCACGTTGGAGGCGACCGAGTAGTTCCACTGCGTGCCCGGCTCGAACTGCAGCGGCAGACGCGCGTACACCGCGACCGTCTCGGCGAGGTCCGCGCCCGGCGGCACGGAGGACTCCAGGCCGGCCTCGCGGTACAGGGCGTCCACGGGATGCCTGAAGTAGAAGCCGAAGGTCAGGCCCGCCGTATGGGTGAGCAGGTGCCGGATCAGGATCGGGCCGGCCGCCGGGCGGGTACGGACGTCGGCGCCCGAACCTCCCTTGTACACCCGGGGGTCGGCGAACTCGGGCAGATACCGCGCCAGCGGATCGTCGAGGGACAGCCGGCCCTCCTCCGCCAGCAGCAGCACCGCGACCGCCGTGACCGGCTTGGTCATGGAGTAGATCCGCCACAGCGTGTCCGGCTCGACCGGAAGTCCGGCCGCGAGGTCGCGGTGCCCGTACGTGGTGAGGTGGGCGACACGGCCGCAACGCGCCACGGCCACCAGAAAGCCGGGCAGGCGCCCCTCGTCGACGTGATCGGCGAAGTGCCGGTCGAGGCGGTCGAGAGCCTTCGCGTCCAGACCGGCCGCACCCGGGTCGACGTCCTGCCGCAGCTGTGCCATCGCTCTCCTCCGGTCGCGTCGTACGCGTGCGGTCCGGCCCGCTCCGCCGGGACGGCCTCACACCCTCATCGTCGCGCAGGAACAGCGGCGCGGACCCGTTCATCAGGGGGTTTTGTGATCGACATGACGTCGGGCCCCCGGCACGGGAATGGGCGGCTCACCCCGACGGGTTTTCCTGGGTATGACCCAGGACCCGAAGCAGGACGCACTGCTCGAACTGCTCTCCGCCGGGCACGGCGGCGTGCTGGTCACCCTCAAGAGTGACGGCCGCCCCCAGCTGTCCAACGTCGGCCACGCCTACTACCCGGACGAGCGGATCATCCGTGTCTCGGTCACCGACGACCGTGCCAAGACCCGCAACCTGCGCCGCGACCCGCGCGCCTCGTACCACGTCACCAGCGGTGACCGGTGGGCGTACACGGTCGCCGAGGGCATGGCGGAACTGTCACCGGTCGCCGCGGACCCGCACGACGAGACCGTGGAGGAGCTGGTCAGGCTGTACCGGGACGTCGTCGGTGAGCACCCGGACTGGGACGACTACCGGGCCGCCATGGTCCGCGACCGCTGCCTGGTGGTGCGCCTGCGCGTCGACCGGGCGTACGGCGTCCCGACCCGCTGACCCGCGGTTCGCCCCGGTCGGGCCTCGACGCCGCCGTGCCGGCAGGCTCTCAGGGCGATACGTCTAGGCCGGGGCCCGGTCCGCCGTGAGGTAGGCGATCACCAGGTCGCCGAGCATGGTGCGGTAATGGTCCCGCCGGGCCGGGTGCACCAGGTCGCGGCCGAACAGGGTGCCGAAGGTGTGCCGGTTGGCGACCCGGAAGAAGCAGAACGAACTGATCACCGCGTGCAGGTCGACGGCGTCCACGTCGGCCCGGAACAGCCCGGAGTCCTGCCCGGCCGCCAGGATGCGGCGGATCGCGTCGAGCGCCGGGGAGCCGAGCCGCCCGAGCTCGCGGGAGGCGGCCAGGTGCTGGGCGCCGTGGATGTTCTCCATGCTGACCAGACGCACGAAGTCCGGGTGCCGCTCGTGATGGTCGAAGAGCAGCTCGGCCAGCCGGCGGATCGCCGCGACCGGGCCCAGATGCGCGACGTCCAGCTGCCGTTCGGCCTCGCGGAGCACGCCGTACGCCCGCTCCAGCACGGCCGTGAACAGCTGCTCCTTGCCACTGAAGTAGTAGTAGATCATCCGCTTGGTGGTGCGGGTGCGGGCCGCGATCTCGTCGACGCGGGCGCCGTCGTAGCCGGTCCGGGCGAACTCCTGGGTCGCCGCATCGAGGATCTCGGCCCGGGTGCGGGCGGCGGCCCGCGCCCGCCCGCCGGGTGGTGCCGGTTCGTCGACGCTGGCCATCGGGTTCCTTCGGGCGCGGGGCGGATGCCGGTGGTGGCGGGACATGTGCCGGTGATTCCGGGCAAGTGCCGGTGACGCGGGACAAGTGCCGGTGATTGTAGAGGCAGGCCCCCGCCCGGTGAGAGGCGGCCGAGCCACGGGTGCGGCCGACCGCACCCACCGGTCGTACGACCGCGGCCCGGGTCACACGAGGTGACCCGGGCCGCGGACACGGCGGTGGTGCCGTCACGCGTGTCTGTTCCACTCGGCGATCACGGGCCACCCGTGCTCCGTGGACAGCCGGCTCACCGTGCCGGTCGCCAGCTGGAACAGGCGGCCGTCGGCGGGCGGCAGGCCCAGCCGGCGGGCGGTGAGCACCCGCAGGAAGTGGCCGTGCGCGACCAGGACGACGTCACCGCCATCCGCGGCGAGGACCTTCTCCAGCCGGTCGAGCACCCGGTCGGCGCGTTCCCCGACCTGCTCGGGCGCCTCGCCCAGGCGCCCCCCGGGACCGGGCGGAACGCCGTCCGTCCACAGGTTCCAGTCGGGGCGGGTGCGGTGTATCTCGGCGGTGGTGACGCCCTCGTAGCCGCCGTAGTCCCACTCGTGGAGGTCGGGGTCGGTCACGGTCCCGGTCAGGCCCGCCAGTTGGGCGGTGCGTATCGCGCGGTCCAGAGGGCTGGTCAGCGCCTGGGCAAAGGTCCGTCCGGACAGGAGCGGAGCGAGGGACTTGGCCTGTTCCTCGCCGCGCGTGGTGAGCGGCAGGTCGGTGTAGCTGGTGTGCTGCCCCGACAGGCTCCACTCCGTCTCGCCGTGGCGGACCAGCAGAAGGTCGCCCACAGGAATCAGTCCTTCTTCTCCACGGCGTGCCCGCCGAACTGGTTGCGCAGCGCCGCGATCATCTTCATCTGCGGCGAGTCGTCCTGGCGGGAGGCGAACCGCGCGAACAGCGACGCGGTGATCGCCGGCAGCGGAACCGCGTTGTCGATGGCGGCCTCGACGGTCCAGCGGCCCTCGCCCGAGTCCTCGGCGTAACCGCGCAGCTTGTCCAGGTGCTCGTCCTCGTCCAGGGCGTTGACCGCGAGGTCGAGCAGCCAGGAACGGATGACGGTGCCCTCCTGCCAGGAGCGGAACACCTCGCGCACGTTCTCCACCGAGTGGACCTTCTCCAGCAGCTCCCAGCCCTCGGCGTAGGCCTGCATCATGGCGTACTCGATGCCGTTGTGGACCATCTTGGAGAAGTGCCCGGCGCCGACCCGTCCCGCGTGGACGTAGCCGTACGGGCCCTCCGGCTTGAGCGCCTCGAAGATCGGCTGCAGCCGGTCCACGTGCTCCTTGTCGCCGCCGACCATGAGCGCGTAGCCGTTCTCCAGGCCCCACACGCCGCCGGAGACGCCCGCGTCGACGAAGCCGATGCCCTTGATGGCGAGGGCGGCGGCGTGCTTCTCGTCGTCCGTCCAGCGGGAGTTGCCGCCGTCCACCACGACGTCGCCGGGGGAGAGGAGGTCGCCCAGTTCGTCGATGACCATCTGGGTGGCGGTGCCGGCCGGGACCATCACCCAGATCGTGCGCGGCGCGTCCAGCTTCTCGACCAGTTCGGCGACGCTCTTGACGTCGGAGACCTCGGGGTTGCGGTCGTAGCCGATGACGGTGTGGCCGGCGCGGCGGATCCGCTCGCGCATGTTGCCGCCCATCTTGCCGAGACCGATGAGACCGAGCTGCATTTCAGTTCACTTCCTGAGGTTGCGGTAGGTGGCGACCAGCGCCGTGGTGGACGGGTCGAGACCGGGGACGGCAGCGCCCTCGGTCAGCGCGGGCTCGATGCGCTTGGCGAGGACCTTGCCCAGCTCCACGCCCCACTGGTCGAAGGAGTCGATGTTCCAGACCGCGCCCTGCACGAACACCTTGTGCTCGTAGAGGGCGATCAGCTGACCGAGGACGGAGGGGGTCAGCTCGCGGGCGAGGATCGTGGTGGTGGGGTGGCTGCCGCGGAAGGTGCGGTGCGCCACCTGCTCCTCGGGCACGCCCTCCGCGCGGACCTCCTCGGCGGTCTTGCCGAAGGCCAGCGCCTGGGTCTGGGCGAAGAAGTTGGCCATCAACAGGTCGTGCTGGGCCTCCAGTTCTCCGCTCAGCTCGGCCACGGGCCGGGCGAAGCCGATGAAGTCGGCGGGGATGAGCTTCGTGCCCTGGTGGATCAACTGGTAGTAGGCGTGCTGCCCGTTGGTGCCGGGGGTGCCCCAGACGACGGGGCCGGTCTGCCACTCGACCGGACGGCCGTCACGCTGCACCGACTTGCCGTTGGACTCCATGTCCAGCTGCTGGAGATACGCGGTGAACTTCGACAGGTAGTGGCTGTAGGGCAGTACCGCGTGCGACTGGGCGTCGTGGAAGTTGTCGTACCAGATCCCCAGCAGGCCCAGCAGCAGGGGGGCGTTGGCCTCGGCGGGGGCGGTGCAGAAGTGGTCGTCGACCAGCCGGAAGCCGTCCAGCATCTCGCGGAAGTTGTCCGGGCCGATGGCGATCATCAGGGACAGGCCGATCGCGGAGTCGTACGAGTACCGTCCGCCGACCCAGTCCCAGAACTCGAACATGTTGGCCGTGTCGATGCCGAACTCGGCGACCTTCTCGCCGTTCGTGGACAGCGCCACGAAGTGCTTGGCCACAGCCTTCTCTCCCCCACTCTCGAATTCGCTCGAGCGGGAGGTGCCCCCATCGTCGAAGGCCTTGAGCAGCCAGGAGCGGGCCGAGGTGGCGTTGGTGATCGTCTCGATCGTGGTGAACGTCTTGGACGCGACGATGAACAGGGTCTCCGCCGGGTCCAGGTCCCGGGTCGCCTCGTGCAGGTCGGCGCCGTCCACGTTCGACACGAAACGGAACGTCAGGTCCCGTGCGGTGTAGGCGCGCAGCGCCTCGTAGGCCATCGCCGGGCCGAGGTCGGAGCCGCCGATGCCGATGTTGACGACGTTGCGGATCCGCTTGCCGGTGTGGCCGGTCCACTCGCCCGAGCGGACCCGCTCGGCGAAGCCGGCCATCTTGTCGAGGACGGCGTGCACGTGCGGGACGACGTTCTCGCCGTCGACCTCTACACCCGCGTCGCGCGGGGCGCGCAGCGCGGTGTGCAGCACGGCCCGCCGCTCGGTGACGTTGATCCTCTCGCCGCGGAACATGGCGTCGCGGAGGCCGAAGACGTCGGTGGCCGCCGCCAACTCCCGCAGCAGCCGCAATGTCTCGTCGGTGATCAGGTGCTTGCTGTAGTCGATGCGCAGGTCGCCGACCCGGACGACGTACCGCTCGGCGCGGCCGGGGTCCGTCGCGAACAGCTCGCGCAGCGACGGCACGCCCGCGGCGCGGTGGTCGGCGAGCGCCGTCCACTCGGGCCGGCGGTCGAGCTGGGTGGTGTCTGACGGTGCGTCGGACATGTCAGGCGTTCTCCTTGGTGGCCTCGCCCGTGAGGGCGATGGCGTACATCTCGTCGGCGTCGAGGCGGCGCAGCTCCTCGGCGATGAGTTCGGAGGTGGGGCGGACCTTCAGGGCCAGGGTGCGCGGCGGCTGGCCCGGCAGGGTCAGCGAGGCGAGCGGCCCCTCGGGGCGGTCGATGACGATCTCGCCGTTCGCGGTGCCCAGGCGCACGGCCGTGACGACCGGTCCCGCGCTGACCACGCGCTCCACGGAAACGTTCAGCCGGGCCTCGAGCCAGCGCGCGAGGAGTTCGGCGCTGGGGTTGTCCGCCTCGGCCTCCACAGCCGCCGACGTCACCTTCACCCGCGCCTGGTCCAGGGCGGCGGCGAGCATGGAGCGCCACAGGGTGAGCCGGGTCCAGGCGAGGTCGGTGTCGCCGGGCGCGTAGTTGCGCGCGCGGGTCTCCAGTACCTCCATGGGCTTGTCGAACGCGTACAGGTCGGTGATCCGCCGCTGGGAGAGCGCGCCGAGCGGGTCCTTGGCGGGGGCGTCGGGCGCCTCCACCGGCCACCACACGACCACCGGGGCGTCCGGCAGCAGCAGCGGCAGCACCACGGAGTCGGCGTGGTCGGACACCTCGCCGTAGGTGCGCAGCACGACCGTCTCGCCGGTGCCGGCCTCGGTGCCGACCCGTACCTCGGCGTCCAGCCGGGAGGCGGTGCGGTCGCGCAGGGTGCGCACGTGCCGCTTGATGACCACCAGGGTCCGCATCGGGTGCTCGTGCGAGGCCTCCTCGGCGGCCTTGATCGCGTCGTAGGCGTTCTCCTCGTCCGTGACGATCACCATCGTCAGGACCATGCCCACGGCCGGGGTGCCGATGGCGCGGCGGCCGTCGACCAGCGCCTTGTTGATCTTGCTTGCCGTGGTGTCGGTCAGGTCGATCTTCATGGCCTGCGCCAGCTCCGTCCGTCTCGTGCGAGCATCTCGTCGGCTTCCTCGGGGCCCCAGCTGCCCGAGGCGTACTGTGCCGGCGTGCCGTTTGCCGCCCAGTACTCCTCGATGGGGTCGAGGATCTTCCAGGACTCTTCCACTTCCTGGTGCCGGGGGAACAGGTTGGCGTCGCCGAGCAGCACGTCCAGGATGAGCCGCTCGTACGCCTCCGGGCTCGACTCCGTGAACGACTCGCCGTAGGCGAAGTCCATGGACACGTCCCGGATCTCCATCGAGGTGCCCGGCACCTTGGAGCCGAACCGGACGGTCATGCCCTCGTCGGGCTGGACGCGGATGACGATCGCGTTCTGGCCCAGTTCCTCGGTGGCGGTGGAGTCGAACGGGGAGTGCGGGGCCCGCTGGAAGACGACCGCGATCTCGGTGACCCGGCGGCCCAGCCGCTTGCCGGTGCGCAGGTAGAACGGGACGCCCGCCCAGCGGCGGTTGTCGATACCGAGCTTGATCGCGGCGAACGTGTCGGTCTTCGACTTCGGGTCGATGCCGTCCTCTTCGAGGTAGCCGACGACCTTCTCGCCGCCCTGCCAGGCGTCCGCGTACTGGCCGCGGACGGTGTGCGCGCCGAGGTCCTCCGGCAGCCGCACCGACTTGAGCACCTTCAGCTTCTCGGTGAGCAGCGCCTCCGCGTCGAACGCGATCGGCTCCTCCATGGCGGTCAGCGCCATCAGCTGGAGCAGGTGGTTCTGGATGACGTCACGGGCGGCGCCGATGCCGTCGTAGTAGCCGGCCCGGCCGCCGATGCCGATGTCCTCGGCCATGGTGATCTGCACGTGGTCGACGTAACTGCGGTTCCAGATCGGCTCGTACATCTGGTTGGCGAAGCGCAGCGCCAGGATGTTCTGGACCGTCTCCTTGCCGAGGTAGTGGTCGATCCGGAACACCTGGTCCGGCTCGAACACGTCGTGCACGATCGCGTTGAGCTCGCGGGCGCTGGCCAGGTCGTGGCCGAACGGCTTCTCGATGACCGCCCGACGCCAGGAGCCCTCCGGGCCGTCCGCCAGGCCGTGCTTCTTCAGCTGCTGGACGACCTTCGGGAAGAACTTCGGCGGCACCGAGAGGTAGAAGGCGTAGTTGCCGCCGGTGCCCCGGGAGGCGTCCAGCTCGTCGACCGCCTCCTTGAGGTGCTTGAAGGCGGTGTCGTCGTCGAAGTCACCGGGGACGAACCGCATGCCCTCGGCGAGCTGCTGCCACACCTCCTCCCGGAACGGGGTACGGGCGTGCTCCTTCACGGCGTCGTGCACGACCTGCGCGAAGTCCTGGTCCTCCCACTCCCGGCGGGCGAAGCCGACCAGGGAGAAGCCCGGCGGCAGCAGGCCGCGGTTGGCCAGGTCGTACACGGCCGGCATCAGCTTCTTGCGGGACAGGTCGCCGGTCACACCGAAGATGACAAGGCCGGAGGGACCCGCGATGCGGGGCAGTCGGCGGTCGCGGGCGTCCTGCAGAGGGTTCGCCCAGTCGGCCGCCGGGGCGACGGGGACGGGCACCTCCTCGACGGGGCGCGTCTTCGGCTCGGCGGGCTCGGTGGTCATCGCGCGTCCACTCCCTTGCTCCTCAGGGACTCGGTGACGGCGTCCAGCAGGTCCTGCCAGGCCGCCTCGAACTTGGCGACGCCTTCGTCCTCCAACTGCCGGACGACGTCGTCGTAGGAGATGCCGAGCCGCTCGACGGCGGCCAGGTCGGCGCGGGCCTGCGCGTAGCCGCCGGTGACCGTGTCGCCGGTGATCCGGCCGTGGTCGGCGGTGGCGTTCAGCGTGGCCTCCGGCATGGTGTTGACGGTGCCGGGCGCGACCAGCTCGTCCACGTACAGGGTGTCCTTGTACGCGGGGTCCTTCACACCGGTGGAGGCCCACAGTGGGCGCTGCTCGTTCGCCTTGTCACCGGCGAGGGCCGCCCAGCGGTCGGAGCCCGACGGCTGTGCCGAAGTGTCGGCAGAGCCGAAGACCTCCTCGTAGGCCTCGTAGGCGAGGCGGGCGTTGGCGAGGGCCGCGCGGCCCTTCAGCGCGAGGGCCGCCTCGGTGCCGAGGGCGGTCAGCCGCTTGTCGATCTCGGAGTCCACCCGGGAGACGAAGAACGACGCCACCGAGTGGATCTTCGACAGGTCCAGGCCGCGCTCGCGGGCCTTCTCCAGGCCGGCCAGGTAGGCGGCCATGACCTCGCGGTAGCGCTCCAGGGAGAAGATCAGGGTCACGTTGACGCTGATACCGAGGCCGATGACCTCGGTGATCGCCGGGAGGCCGGCCTTCGTCGCCGGGATCTTGATCATCACGTTGGGGCGGTCGACCAGCCAGTTCAGCTGCTTGGCCTCCGCGACGGTCGCCGCGGTCTCGTGCGCGAGGCGGGGGTCGACCTCGATGGAGACCCGGCCGTCACGGCCCTGGGAGGCGTCGTACACCGGGCGCAGGAGGTCGGCGGCGTCCCGCACGTCGGCGGTCGTCATCATCCGCACCGCCTCGTCGACCGTGACCCCCCGCACCGCGAGGTCGGTCAGCTGCTCCTCGTACCCCTCACCGGAGCCTATGGCGGCCTGGAAGATCGACGGGTTGGTGGTGACGCCGACGACGCCGCCGTTCTCCACCAGCGCCGCCAGGCTGCCCGAGGTGATCCGCTTGCGCGACAGGTCGTCCAGCCAGACCGACACGCCCTCGTCGGCGAGACGCTTCAGGGCTCCGGGGGTGGCGATTGCTTCGGTCACAGTGCTCATCTTTCTTCGTCGCGTCCTTCTTTGTCGCTCTGTCGCTCGATCCGGGGGAATCAGACCTGCGCGGCCGCGAGCGACTCGCGGGCCGCGGCGGCGACGTTCTCGGGGGTGAAGCCGTACTCGGCGAACAGGGTCTTCGCGTCGGCGGAGGCACCGAAGTGCTCCAGCGAGACGATCCGTCCCGCGTCGCCCACGAAGCGGTACCAGGTCAGACCGATACCGGCCTCGACGGCGACCCGCGCCTTCACGGCGGGCGGCAGGACGCTCTCGCGGTAGGCGCGCGGCTGCTGCTCGAACCACTCCACGGACGGCATGGACACCACGCGGGTGCCGACGCCCTCGGCCTCCAGCAGCTCCCGCGCGGCGACGGCCAGCTGCACCTCGGAGCCGGTCGCGATGAGGATCACCTCCGGGACCTCGGTCGAGGACTCGCGCAGCACGTATCCGCCCTTGGCCGCGTCCTCGTTCGGCGCGTACGTCGGCACACCCTGGCGGGTCAGCGCGAGCCCGTGCGGGGCCGGGTCGGTGGCGTGCCTCTTCAGGATCTCGGCCCAGGCGACGACGGTCTCGTTGGCGTCCGCCGGGCGGACGACGTTCAGGCCCGGAATCGCGCGCAGCGCGGCCAGGTGCTCGACCGGCTGGTGGGTGGGACCGTCCTCGCCGAGGCCGACGGAGTCGTGCGTCCACACGTACGTGACGGGCAGCTGCATCAGCGCCGACATCCGTACGGCGTTGCGCATGTAGTCGGAGAACACCAGGAAGGTGCCGCCGTAGACGCGGGTGTTGCCGTGCAGGGCGATGCCGTTCATCTCGGCGGCCATCGAGAACTCGCGGATGCCGAAGTGGACGGTACGGCCGTACGGGTCGGCCCCCGGCAGCGGGTTGCCCTTCGGCAGGAAGGAGCTGGACTTGTCGATGGTGGTGTTGTTGGAGCCCGCGAGGTCGGCGGAGCCGCCCCACAGCTCGGGGACGACCGGGCCGAGCGCCTGCAGCACCTTGCCGGAGGCGGCACGGGTCGCGACGGACTTGCCCTCCTCGAACACCGGCAGGGCGTCCTGCCAGCCCTCGGGCAGCTCGCCCTTGCTGATCCGGTCGAAGAGCGCGGCCCGCTCGGGGTTCGCGGTGCGCCACTCGGCGATCCGCTTGTCCCAGGCCGCGTGCGCCTCGGCACCCCGGTCCAGGGCGCGGCGGGCGTGGGCGAGGACCTCGCCCGCGACCTCGAAGCTCTGCTCCGGGTCGAATCCGAGGACACGCTTGGTGGCGGCGATCTCCTGCGCGCCGAGGGCCGAGCCGTGGGAGGCCTCGGTGTTCTGCGCGTTCGGGGCCGGCCAGGCGATGATCGTGCGCATGGCGATGATCGAGGGCCGCCCGGTCTCCGCCTGTGCCGCCTTCAGCGCCGCGTACAGCGCGGGCACGTCGACGTCGCCCTGCGCGGTCGGCTCCACGCGCTGGGTGTGCCAGCCGTAGGCCTCGTACCGCTTCAGCACGTCCTCGGAGAAGGCGGTGGCGGTGTCGCCCTCGATGGAGATGTGGTTGTCGTCGTACAGGAAGACCAGGTTGCCGAGCTTCTGGTGGCCGGCCATCGAGGAGGCCTCGGCGGAGACGCCCTCCTCCAGGTCGCCGTCGGAGACGATCGCCCAGACGGTGTGATCGAACGGGGAGGTGCCCTCGGGGGCCTCCGGGTCGAACAGGCCGCGCTCGTAGCGGGCCGCCATCGCCATGCCCACCGCGTTGGCCGCACCCTGGCCGAGCGGGCCGGTCGTGGTCTCGACGCCGGCGGTGTGCCCGTACTCAGGGTGACCGGGCGTCTTCGAACCGTGCGTGCGGAACGCCTTCAGGTCGTCCAGCTCCAGCTCGTACCCGGCGAGGAAGAGCTGGGTGTACAGCGTCAGAGAGGTGTGGCCGGGGGACAGGACGAAGCGGTCACGGCCGGTCCACTCCGGGTCGGCCGGGTCGTGCTTCATCACCTTCTGAAAGATCGTGTACGCGGCGGGTGCCAGGCTCATCGCGGTGCCCGGGTGGCCGTTGCCGACCTTCTGCACGGCATCGGCCGCGAGAAGCCGGGCGGTGTCCACGGCGCGCCGGTCGAGGTCGGTCCACTCGAAGCCGTCGGATGTCTGCGTGCTCATCTTCAAGGAGTCCTCGTTCGATGCGGGTCTGCTGGCCGGACGCGTTCAAACTTAAAAGTCTGACTTATTCGGCGGAAGGGCGGAGTGTGTCAGCCTGTGGTGAATCTGGGACACCACCGCGCGACGAGGACGGCACGAAAAGAACATGGCGGACAGAACCGGCCGAGCGGGCGACGCCGGCACGCAGGGGGGCGGCACGCAGGGCGACGGCGAGCAGGGCGCGGGCGCGAAGGGGGGCAGCGGCGGCGCTGGCGGTGCCGGCGAGGGCGGCGACTGGATCAGGACGTTCCCCTTCCCGACCGAACTGGCCGTCAGGGGCGTCGGCATACAGATCGGCACCATGGGCGGCGAGGCCGCGTGGCACGGCGAGGCCCCGCTGGACCGCGTCCACCGCATCGACTTCCACGTGGTCATGCTGTTCACGGACGGCCCCGTACGGCACATGATCGACTTCGCCGAGTACGAGGCCGCCGCCGGCGACCTGCTGTGGATCCGCCCCGGACAGGTCCACCGCTTCTCCCGCACCAGCGAGTACCGCGGCACCGTCCTCGCCATGCAGCCCGGCTTCCTGCCCCGCGCCACCGTCGAGGCCACCGGCCTGTACCGCTACGACCTCCCACCCCTGCTGCACCCCGACCCGGCGCAACTCGCCGCCCTCGACGCCTCCCTCGGCCAGTTGCGCCGCGAGTACGAGGACACCGCCACGCTCCCGCTCAGCCTGCACACGGCGGTCCTGCGGCACGGCCTCACCGCGTTCCTGCTGCGCCTCTCCCACCTCGCGGCCAGCTCCGCGGAGGCCGCACGGCAGCAGACCGACACCACCTTCACCCTCTTCCGGGACGCGGTCGAGCGCGACTTCGCCACCAGCCACAGCGTCAACGCCTACGCCGACGCGCTCGGTTACTCCCGACGCACCCTCGTGCGCGCCGTCCGCGCGGCCACCGGCGAGACCCCGAAGGGCTTCATCGACAAGCGGGTGATCCTGGAGGCCAAGCGGCTCCTCGCCCACACCGACCTGCCGATCGGCCGCGTCGGGGTCGCCGTGGGCTTCCCCGACGCGGCGAACTTCTCCAAGTTCTTTCATCTGCACACCGGGCAGACGCCGGTCGCCTTCCGGGCCGAACTGCGTTAGGCGCAGCGCCCCGGGGCTGTTGCGCCCGTGCGCCGCCCGGCCGGCCTCGGTCAGTGGCCGAAGTCGAACCAGTTCACGTTCACGAAGTCGGCGGGCTGGCCGCTCGTGAACGTCAGATACACATCGTGCGTGCCGGTCACCGCGCCGATGTTCGCCGGGACGGTCCGCCACGACTGCCAGCCCCCGGTATCGCCCACCGCGAAGCTGCCCACCGGGGCGTTGCCGCGACTGTCCAGGCGCACCTCGACCAGCCCGCTCACCCCGGCCCCGGCGCCGCTCGCCACCCGTCCGTATAACTGGCCGGCCGGGGTCGAGCCGAAGTCGACGCCCTTGTACAGGGCCCAGTCACCGTTCGCGAGCCAGCCGATGTTCTGTCCGCCGCCCGTGTCCGAGGTCGTCTCGGTGCCGACGCCGGACTGGTTGTCGTACGACTCGGCCTGGATGGGGCTGTAGGCGTTCCGGTTGCCGGAGGGCGGGGGAGTGGTGCCGCCCCCGCCGCCCGTGGACTGCAGCACCTGCACGTAGTCGACGGTCATGGGATGGTTCGGCTCGGTGCCGGCGTCCGGGCCGCCGCCGAACGCGCCCGGGAAGCCGCCGCCCATCGCCACGTTGAGAATGACGAAGTACCCGTGGTCGGTGGCGTTGGCCCAGGTCGTCGCGTCGACCTGATTCGCCTTGACGGTGTGGAAGTTGACGCCGTCGAGGTAGAAGCGGATCTCCTCGGGGCTGGTCGAACGGTCCCACTCCATCCCGTAGGTGTGGAAGCCCGCCTGGCAGGTCGCACCGGTGCACGGCGTCGAGCCGCCGATCCCGGATGTCTCGTTGCAGGGGCCGCCCGGGCTGGTGCCGCAGTGCATCGTGGCCCAGTCGGTGTTCAGGCCCTGCACGTTCTCCATGATGTCCAGCTCGCCGACGCCCGGCCAGTTCCAGTAGTTGCCGCGGAACGGGGAGCCCAGCATCCAGAACGCCGGCCAGTAGCCCTTGGCGGCCGCACCGGTGACATTCGGCATCTGGATCCGGGCCTGCACGCGCAGCTTGCCGCCGGCCGGTGGCCGGAAGTCGGTGCGGGTCGTCTCGATGCGGCCGGAGGTCCAGTTGCCGGATGCGTCCCGGCGCGGGGTGATGAGCAGGTTGCCGTTGCCGTCGAGCGAGACGTTGCTGGTGCTTTTGGTCATCGTCTCGATCTCGCCGGTGCCCCAGCCGGCGGCGCCACCGGGGTACGAAGTCCCGGTGTCGTACTGCCAGTTGGTGGTGTTGACCCCGGAGCCCGCCGCGCCGTCGAAGTCGTCGAGGAAGACCTGGGTCCAGCCGGAGGGGGGAGCCGGGGCCGAGGCGCCGGCGGGGAGGGTCGCGGCGGTCGCGACGGCCGTGGCGACGGCGAGCGTGCCGAGGGCGGCGACGAGGGCTCGGCGGACGGAGTGCCGTCGTCGGCCGGGTGCGCGGGAAAGGCGGCCGTCGGTATGCGATCTGCCGGAGGTTTCACTCATGGGGGGCCTCTCGGGTGCGGGATGAGACGGACGGGCACCCTGAGAGCGCTCTCAGGGTCTCGTCAATGTGCTCCCCACCTTTGCGGCCGTCAAGAGTCAAAGCGAGCAAACTCCTTCTACGTCAAGGGAGTTCAATCCGTGAAAGGTGTTGCCGGCAGCGGGGTTCTCGGTCATGTGACGTACACGCGTGTCCTCCGTATACGTCGCTGAAGGAGCGGCGGTTCAGACGGAGTGGGGAGTCCGGGTGCGGCGGTCACGATCAGTGGCACGCGAGGTGCGCAGACCTCCGTGCCACGGGGCGCCCACGACTCGTTCCCGACGGTCGTCACCCGCAACGTCAGCCACATGTCGCCGCCGCCTCGGGGCAGCGCGAAGGGCAAGGGCACGGCTGCCGTCTCGCCGGGCCGCAGACCGGGCAGCTCGGCCGGCGCGCTCAGCACGCGGCGGCCGGCCACCGACAGCTCCCAGGTCGCCGCCAGCCAGTCCAGGCCACGGCGCAGCTGCTGATTGCGGAGGACGATCCCCTCGTGCCGGAAGCACCGGATGCCGACCGGGGCCGCGGGCTCCTGGTGTGCCCTCGCCTCGCCCCCGAAGTCTCTTCCGAGGTCTCCTCCGCGGTCTCCTCCGAGGTCCCTTCCGCGGTCGCTTCCGACGCGGCCGTCGTGCGCCCGGCTGTGCCCGGACAAGGCCACGGTCACGGTCACGGTCACGGCGACAGCGTTGTCGTACAGCCCGGCGCCCGCGCGCCCGGCCGGTCCTCCGCCTTGGTCCTCGCTCACGCGCCGCAGAATTCCGTGGTCCCGGAACCCCCGGATGAAGCCGCCCTGAAGCCCCGGCGTTGACTCGATGGCCGCGCAGTGGGCGGTGCAAGCGGGACGTCCCGCCGGGCCGTCCTCTAGGGTGCGACTGTGAGGCTGACGATTCTGGGTGGCGGCGGGTTCCGGGTGCCGCTCGTCCACGGTGCACTGCTGGCGGACCGCGCCGAAGGGCGGGTCACGGAGGTCGTCCTGCACGACCTGGACGGCGGCCGGCTGCGCGCGGTGACCCGGGTCCTGGCCGAACAGGCCGCCGGTGTCCCGGACGCGCCCACGGTGATGGCCACGACCGACCTCGACGAGGCGCTGCGCGGCGCCGACTTCGTCTTCTCCGCGATCAGGGTCGGCGGTCTCCAGGGCCGCGCCGACGACGAGCGGGTCGCCCTCGCGGAGGGGGTGCTCGGACAGGAGACCGTCGGCGCGGGAGGCATCGCCTACGGTCTGCGGACCGTGCCCGTCGCCGTCGACATCGCCCGGCGCGTGGCACGGCTCGCCCCCCACGCCTGGGTCATCAACTTCACCAACCCGGCCGGACTGGTCACCGAGGCCATGTCCCGGTACCTCGGCGACCGGGTCATCGGCATCTGCGACTCACCGGTCGGGCTCGGCCGCCGTATCGCCCGCGTCCTCGGCGCCGACCCCCGTGAGGCCTTCGTCGACTACGTCGGCCTCAACCACCTCGGCTGGGTGCGCGGCCTGCGGATCGCCGGGCGCGACGAACTGCCGCGTCTGCTCGCCGACCCGGCCCTGCTGGGCTCCTTCGAGGAGGGCCGGCTCTTCGGCGCCGACTGGCTCCGCTCCCTCGGTGCCGTCCCCAACGAGTACCTGCACTACTACTACTTCAACCGGGAGACCGTCCGCGCCTACCAGGAGGCCGGGCAGACCCGCGGCGCCTTCCTGCGCGACCAGCAGGCCCGCTTCTACGAGGAGGCGGCGAACCCCGACGTCCCCGCGCTGGCATCCTGGGACCGCACCCGCGCCGAGCGCGAGGCGACGTACATGGCCGAGAACCGGGAGAGTGCCGGCGCCGGCGAACGCGAGGCGGACGACCTGTCCGGCGGCTACGAGAAGGTCGCCCTCGCCCTGATGCGGGCCGTCGCCCGGGACGAGCGCGCCACCCTCATCCTGAACGTCCGCAACCGCTCCAACCTCGCCGCTCTCGACGCCGACGCGGTCATCGAGGTCCCCTGCCTCGTCGACGCCAACGGTGCCCATCCCCTCACCGTCGACCCGCTGCCCGGCCACGCCACCGGACTGGTCTGCGCAGTGAAGGCCGTCGAGCGCGAGGTGCTCGCCGCCGCCGAGTCCGGCTCCCGCGGGGCGGCCGTGAAGGCGTTCGCGCTGCATCCGCTGGTGGACTCGGTGAACGTGGCCCACAGGCTGGTCGACGGCTACACCGCGGTCCATCCGGGCCTGGCCTACCTGAAGTAGCCGCAAGCGCCGGCTGGAACGCTCGTACGCCGCGGCCTGGCTCCACCGAGCCGGCGCTCGCCCCACGCCACCGAGCCCGACTCTCTCGCGCCGCGGCAAGAGCGGAGGGCTGCTCCGCCGAGCGGCCCTCCGCCGTCATCCGGGTACCGGCCGGTGTGCCGGTACCGTCAGCCGGTGAACCCGGCCGTGATCGAGGTGAACTGCCAGGTGCTCTGGCTGATGCCGGAGCAGTTGCTCACCACGCCGCCGCCGGGGCAGGACCGGTCCCGGTTGACGGCCCAGTAGGCGAGCCGGGCGATGTGGTGGGAGTTCGCCCAGTCACGGATCTGGGTCCAGATCGCAGGCGTCGTGTTCTCCTGCTGGTCGGACAGCCCGTTCATGCCGGAGATGCCCATGTGCGCGTACGCGGTGGCGTCGTCCCAGCCGAAGGTCGACTTCAGCTTGGCCTTCAGGCCCTCGGCCGCGTTCACGGTGTTGCCGTACATGTCCGAGCCGCCGCCGAAGTCGAACGGCATGATCGTGAACACGTCGATGCCCGCGCCGAGCGACTGGGCCTGCTCGATGAGCCGGTTGCCGTAGTAGGTCGGACCGGTGGTCGAGGTGCCGAAGGTGACGATGGTCTTCAGGCCGGGGTTGTTGGCCTTGACCGTCTTCAGCGCGGTCAGGATCTTCGCCTGCACGGCCTCGTTCTCGAACTCGTCCGTGTTCTCGATGTCCATGTCGATCGCCTTGAGGCCGTAGGCGTCGATCACCCGCTGCAGGGCTCCGGCGAGCGCGCTCGCGGAGGAGCAGTTGGCGCCGAGCTTGCTGCCCTGCCAGCCGCCGAACGACGGGACGATGTCACCGCCCGCCGAGCGGATCTGGTTGATGGCGGTCTGGTCGGCGCCGCCGGTCAGCGGCCGGCTGCCGTCCCAGGCGGGGGTGCAGCCGCCGGAGTCCAGCATGAACGCCATGGTGAACCACTTGATCCCGGTCGCGTTCATGACCGTCGTCGGGTTCGGCGGATCGCCCCAGCCCTCGTACAGGTACGGCGCCGCCTGCTTGAAGGAGGTGCCGCCGCCGGAGCCCGCGTCCGTGGTGACGCTCACGGAGTTGGAGGCCGGCGAGGTGTTCCCGGCCGCGTCCCGCGCCTTCACCGTGAAGGTGTACGACGTGCTCGGTGACAGCCCGCCGACCGTGGCGGACGTGCCGGAGACGCTCGTCATCCTGGTCGCGCCGCTGTAGACGTCGTACCCGGTCACGCCCACGTTGTCGGTGGCGGCGTTCCAGCCGAGCGACACGCTGGACGACGTCTTGCCGGTCGAGGTGAGCCCACCGGGCGCGGTCGGGGCCTGGGTGTCCCCGCCGCCTCCGCCGCCCGGGCCGTCCAGGCTGATGTCGTCGGCCCAGTAGGTGCCCTGCGCGTACCAGCCGTGCACGTAGACGGTCGCGCTGGTCTGCGAGGCGCCGGTGGTGAAGGAGACGGTGAGCTGGCTGTACGCGGACGGGGACGTCGTCCAGTTGGAGGCGCCGCCGTTCACGCCGAGGTAGACGTACGAGCCGCGGACCCAGCCGCTGAGACTGTACGTCGTGTTCGGCTGGACCGCGACGGTCTGGGTGCACTGCGCGTTGTCGCTGGCGGACGCGGCGCCCTGGAGGGCCTTGGAGCCGCCGTGCACGGGGGAGGAGACGACGGAACCGAGGTTGCCGGTGCAGCTCCAGGGGGAGAGACTGCCCGACTCGAAACCGGCGTTGGTGAGGAT
Organism: Streptomyces sp. NPDC002520; assembly: GCF_053595235.1. NCBI lineage: Bacteria > Bacillati > Actinomycetota > Actinomycetes > Kitasatosporales > Streptomycetaceae > Streptomyces > Streptomyces sp. NPDC002520. Next base: position 109,510 of record NZ_JBSFXG010000025.1, read on the forward strand.
GTTGGCCGCCTGAGCGGTGCCCGGCAGTGCGATGGCCCCGCCGAACGCGAGAACGGCGGAGCCGAGCAGGGCGAGGAACCGGCGTCTGGGACGCCCGAGTATGTGGCGCACGCGATCTCCCTGTGGGGATGAGGGGTGTTCGGGAGTGCAGGGGAGTGCGGAAGCGGTGCGTCAACCAAGTTGGTATGGACCAATCCAACTGTCAAGAAGGCACGCAGAATTGGTCCATACCGGGAAGGGCGGCAACCCAGGGGTGCGGGGAACTGCGCGAACGACCACAACGGACCCGCACCCGGCAGCCGGCCTACAGAGGCAGCACCTCGGCCGCCTCGGCCGCCGAAGCGGACTGGGCAGGAGCCGGTGCCGACAGCAACACCTGTGCCTCCTGGACCCGTTGCTGTGGCAGGGACGCCATCCGCAGCGGCCGCGGCCCCGACACCACCGCGTAGTCCTGCCCCAGGAACGGCGGGTCGATCACCCCGGGGTCCTCGCCCAGCGCCAACCGCACCGCGGCCCAGGGCGCGTTCACGCCGCACAGCGACAGCTGGTGCAGGCCACCGGCGGGCCTCGTGTTGACGTCGAGCAACACGGGGCGGTCGCCGAACATGCGGAACTGGATGTTGGACAGGTAGTGCAGCCCGAACCCCTCCGCGATCAGCCGGGCCGGCTCCAGCCACTGGCTGTGCAGCGTGAAGCCGCGCCGGCGGCCGTTCTTGGTGCGGCCCACCGCCATCCGGACCCGGTTGTCCGCACCGGTCAGGCAGTCCACCGACACCTCCGGCTCCTCCAGCCGCGGCATCACCAGCCAGTCCACCGGCTCCTCCGCCCGCCGCAGCGCCTCGACGACCAGGTCCAGCTGGACGTGCGGCCCGGGGAAGCCGTTCAGGTGCGTGAGCGAGAAGGGGGCGCGGGTGATCACCCGGAAGCCCACCCCGCCCGCGCCGGCCGCCGGCTTGAAGCAGGCCCGGTGCCCGGCCGCCTCCAACTCCTCGACGGCGGCGACGAGTTCCTCCGCCGTCCGCACCCGCCACCACGGCGGCACCGGGACGCCCACCGAGCGAACCGCCTCGTACGCGGTCGCCTTGTCCTCGAAGACGGCCACCGCCTGCGGCGTCGGCGCCAGCAGCGCCGTACCCACCGCCTCGAAGTCGGCACGGTGCGCCACGATCGCCGCCTGGTGCAACCGGGGCACGAAGACGTCGATGCCGCGCCGCGCGCACTGGTCCAGGGCGTACTCGACGTACCCGGCCGGGGACAGGCCCTCCGGCTCCAGGTCGGCGGTGTCGGCGGCGGCCAGCACCGGGGAGTCGGGGTCACCGTGGGTGGCGTGGATCTCGACCGCACGGTCGCCGGGATTTCTCCGCAGCTGATCCATGAAGAACACGTTCTCCGCGTACGTGCGGTTGAGCCAGACGCGTACGCGAGAGATCATCCAGGCCGCCTTTCACGGTTTTCGGGCAGGGCTCAGCGGCCCGTGCCCGGGCAGGAGGGAGGAAGGGACACCGAACCGCCCCAGGGAAAAGGGAGTTGGACGGTGGTGTTGGGGCGATCATAGGGCTTCCCGGGGCCTGCGCGTGCAACGCCGGTGTTACGGAATTCCTCGGTCCCGTACGGCCGTTCGCCGGCCACGGCCCGGCCGCTCCCCGGTCATCGCCGCGCCGCCCCCGGGACACTGCCCGGCCGGTCCGTGGCCGGTCCCCCTCGCTCTTCGACCGGTCCGTGGCCAGTCCTCGGACGGTCCTCGGTCGGGACTCCCCTTGCCCCGTCCGGTGACATGTGTTGTCGTGGAGCGACGCGACGCTCGGAAGGAGGCGGGGTGGAGCCGACGGCCGGGGCCGGACAGCTGCTGGCCATCAGCGACCTGCACATCACCTACCCCGAGAACCGCGCCCTCGTCGAGCGCATGCGCCCCCGCACCGACGACGACTGGCTGATCGTGGCCGGGGACATCGCCGAGACCGTCGCCGACATCCGCTGGACCCTGGCCACCCTCGCGGACCGCTTCCACACCGTCCTGTGGGCCCCCGGCAACCACGACCTGTGGACCCACCCGCGCGACCCCGTCACGCTGCGTGGCGTCGCCCGCTACGAGCATCTCGTCGCCGTGTGCCGCGAACTCGGCGTGATCACCCCCGAGGACCCCTACCCCGTGTGGCGCGGCCCCGGCGGCCCGGTCGTCGTCGCCCCCCTGTTCCTGCTGTACGACTACTCCTTCCTGCCGGCCGGCTGCGCGACCAAGGCGGAGGGCCTGGCCTACGCGGAGAGCACCGGCATCGTCTGCAACGACGAGCACCTGCTGCACCCCGACCCCTACCCGACCCGCGAGGACTGGTGCCGCGCCCGCGTCGCCGCGACCGAGCGCAGGCTCGCCGAGCTGCCCGACGACCTGCCGACCGTGCTCGCGGGCCACTACCCGCTGGACCGGCACCCGACGGACGTGCTGTGGCACCCGGAGTTCGCCATGTGGTGCGGCACCCGGCTCACCGCCGACTGGCACCGCCGGTTCCGCGTCACCACCATGGTCTACGGCCACCTGCACATTCCGCGGACCACCTGGCTGGACGGGGTCCGCTTCGAAGAGGTCTCCGTGGGGTACCCCCGCGAGTGGCAGAAGCGCCCGGAACGCCCCGGACGACTGCGCCGCATACTGCCGATGGAGGTCGGGCCCGGTGATCGAGGAACTGCTCCCGGAGTCGGTCGTGGCCGTGGAGGCGTTCGGTGACCCGGGGACGGAGACCGGCTCGCTGTACCCGGAGGAACAGCCGCTCGTGGCACGCGCGGTGGCCAAGCGGCGCCGCGAGTTCACGGCCGTCCGCGTCTGCGCCCGGCGCGCCATGGAGAAGCTCGGGGTGCCCCCGCAGCCCGTCCTGACCGGCGAGCGCGGCGCTCCGCGCTGGCCGAAGGGGCTGGCCGGCAGCATGACCCACTGCGACGGCTACCGTGCGGCAGCCCTGGTGCGCACCGCCGACCTCGCCTCCCTCGGGATCGACGCCGAGGAGCACGCGGCGCTGCCGGACGGCGTCTTCGCCGCCATCTCGCTGCCCCCGGAGCGGGACCGGCACCGCGCCCTGGGCGCCGGCCGTCCCACCGTCCACTGGGACCGGCTGCTGTTCAGCGCAAAGGAGTCCGTGTACAAGGCGTGGTTCCCGCTCACGCACGCCTGGCTCGACTTCTCCGAGGCCGACATCGAGCTCGCCCCCGCTCCGGGCGACGGCACCCGCGGCCGCTTCCACGCCCGGCTCCTGGTCCCCGGACCGGTGGTGGGCGGCGTCCGCCTGAGCGGTTTCGAGGGGCGCTGGCTGATCCAGGGCGGCCTGGTCCTGACGGTGGTGACCGTCCCGCGCCCCTGAGGCAGTCGAACGCGAGGACCGCCGCCCGCGCATCCGGGCGGGCCGGCGCGAAGGTCGCCGAGGGACCTGCCGGCCCGGCTCGGGCCGGACTCACTCCGGCGGGCACCACTCGCGCAGCAGCCGGAAGAACTCCTCCTCGTTTCCCGCGAGTCCGGCACGCGCGAGCGCCCCGTCCGCCTCGGCGAGCACGGCGGGCGGCAGGACGACGGGCCTGGGGCCGTCGGGTGGTCCGTCGAAGGCGGCGCGCACGGTGTGCAGCAGGCGCAGATAGGCCTGGACGGCGGTGCGCTCACGGTCCGTCAGTACGGCGGTGTGCATCGGTCGGCTCTCCCCGGTTCGGCGTCACGGATCACGCGCCCTGCGGCGCCGCACGCCGCGTCCGCGGCGCACGTCTCCAGCTTGCCGTCCGCCACTGACAACGCCCTCGTGGCTGCGCTCGGGCCGTCGCCCGACCGGGGGTCCGCGCACGCCGGTTCGCCCGCTCGGCGCAGGCGGTCCGGCGCCCCGGCCGGCGTGACGCGCGTGCGGCGGATCGGGCTCACGACTCGGGGCGCTTGACGCTCTCCAGAAGCATGTCGAGCCACTCGGCGACCTTGTCCCGGTGCTGGTCGGTGGGGAGTTGAGCCGCGCGCCAGGCGATTCCGCGCACCCCGTGGTCCTGCAGCAGCCGTTCCAGCGGATCTTCGGCCGCCGCCTGCGCCGCCCGCTCCCGGTCGGCGAGCTTCTGCAGCAACTCCTGTTCCGTGCGCTGCAACGCCCCCGCAAGCGCCTCCGGGTCCTCAGCCGTCAGGTAGCCCGCGTGCACGCGGAAGAACCGCTGCAACGCGTCGCAGTGCTCCATGGTGGGCCGCCGGTCGCCGTTGATGAGGGCGCCGGCCTGCTGCCGGGACATGCCCGCGCCGTCGGCGATCTCCTGCTGGGTGTACTTGCGGCCGCCCGGCTTCAGCCGGGTGCGGCGCAGCAGGTCCAGGCGCTGCAGGAAACGGGCCTGTACGTCCCGCTCGCCCGCGGGCCGGCCGCCGAGCAGGGTCCCCACCACCGGCTCGGGGACACCGCAGGCGACCGAGAGCCGCCCGACGTCGAAGACCTCGGCGTGCGGCACGCCGAGCCGGTCGGCGAGCGCGGTGACGCGGGCGACGACGGCCGGCAGCTGAGCGGTCGCCGCGGCGCCCGGATCCTCGTAGCCATCCGTCACCGACAGAACTCCTACGTCTCTCGAGCGTTTCAGATGTGTCCGTGTTTCTGATGTGTGGTCACCGTGAACTTCCCGGAGAGTAGCCCGTGCCTCGAACCCACATCCAGGTCCCGCCACAACTGTGGCGAATTTCAGCCGTCAACCGGCACGAAATGCCACGATAGTTGACACGGCTCGTCGCGGGCCGCAGGATCGCAGGGCCGCGTCAAGGCCGCAGAGGCAAGAGGGGTGACCGCCCGATGGCACATCAGGCAGGAGGGGAGCGATCGGCACCGCGGCCCGTCCCCGAGAGCTGTGAGGTCCGGGCGTACCTCCAGGACTACGCCGCGCTCGTCGAGGCCGTCCCCTTCCCGTCGCTCGTCGTGGACCACCGCTGGAACGTGGTCATGGCCAACAGCGCGTTCGAGACACTCTTCCGCGGCGTCCGCCCCCACGCCACGGCCATGCCCGGGGAGAACTTCCTGCGGTTCGTCCTGTTCCATCCGGACGCCGGCGAGATCCTCGGCGAACACGAGGCGGCCTGGTGTCTGCCGATGCTGGCCCAGTTCAAGACCGCCGTGGACGACCACGGCCACGACCACGAACTCCAGGCCATCCGGCGGGACATCGCCCACGACCCGATCATGGACGCCGCCTACCGGCAGGGTCTCGCGCACTGGATCAGCGCCGTCGGCGAGTCGGGAACCCGGCTCGACGGCGCCGTACGCCTCCTGCTCCACCCCGACCCGCGCCGCGGTGCCTCCGAGTGCCGCATCGTCGACGAGACGCCCCCGGCCCTGCGCGATCTCGGTCACCGACGCCTGACGATGGTCCTGCGCGACGCCGCCCGCCGCCCTGCCGCGACGGCGCGGGGGCCCCGCCGGCCGCGCGGCGAGCCCGCGCATCTGACGGTCGTCCCGGCCTCCCGGAACTGACCCGGCCCCGTCGGCGTTCAGGTCGCCGACGGCGCCGGGCCGGAAACATCTCCTCGCGCCCCCGCCACTCTTCGGGTCCCGTCTTCCCCAGGCGCTCGCTCTCGGGTCTGCGCTTACGCAAACAGTTTGCGTAAATTGCGCTACGCTTGCGCGCATGACGCGACGACTTGCGGAAGTGGCGAAGAAGGTCGGGGTCAGCGAGGCTACGGTGAGCCGGGTGCTCAACGGCAAGCCCGGGGTCTCCGACGTCACCCGGCAGGCGGTCCTCTCGGCCCTCGACGTCCTCGGCTACGAGCGGCCCACCCAGCTGCGCGGCGAACGCGCCCGGCTGGTCGGCCTCGTCCTGCCCGAGCTGCAGAACCCCATCTTCCCGGCGTTCGCCGAGGTCATCGGCGGTGCGCTCGCCCAGCTCGGACTGACCCCCGTGCTGTGCACGCAGACCAAGGGCGGCGTCTCCGAGGCGGACTACGTCGAACTGCTGCTCCAGCAGCAGGTGTCCGGCGTGGTCTTCGCCGGCGGCCTGTACGCGCAGGCCGACGCGCCGCACGACCACTACCGGCTGCTCGACGACCGCAACATCCCGGTCGTCCTGGTCAACGCGGCCATCGAACGCCTCGGCTTCCCGGCCGTGTCCTGCGACGACACCGTGGCCGTCGAGCAGGCCTGGCGGCATCTGGCGTCCCTCGGCCACGAGCGGATCGGTCTGGTCCTCGGTCCCGGCGACCACATGCCCTCCGCGCGCAAACTCGCCGCCGCGCGCGCGATCGCCGGTGACCTGCCGGACGAGTTCGTCGGGCGGGCCATCTTCTCCATCGAGGGCGGTCACGCGGCAGCCTCCCGGCTGATCGACCGCGGCGTGACCGGCATCATCTGCGCCAGTGACCCCCTCGCCCTCGGTGCCGTCCGTGCCGCTCGCCGCAAGGGGCTCGACGTCCCCGGCCAGGTCTCCGTCGTCGGCTACGACGACTCGGCCTTCATGAACTGCACCGAACCCCCGCTCACCACCGTCCGTCAGCCCATCGAGGCCATGGGCCGGGCGGCCGTGGAACTGCTGAGCGCGCAGATCGGGGGCACCGCCGTAGCCGCGGAGGAACTGCTGTTCGAGCCGGAACTGGTGGTCCGCGGCTCCACCGCGCAAGCCCCGCGCGACTGAGATCCGGCGGATCCGGCACTGTTGAGCAATTTCAGATTCCACACGACATTTTGCGGTGGCCTCTCGTCGGTTCAGACGGCGACGACCCGGTGAGCGGCGCGACCGCGGTTCCCTCCTCAGCCTCCACCGCGAGGCCATCGCCCTGCGCCCGGGTACGGGGCCCAGCCCCCGTACCCGGTGGGACGCGCCGGGCGCTCCCGGCTCAGCGCATGTCGGCGGGGCGCTCCGCGCCCGCGAAGGGGAAGCGACGCCGGAAGTCGTCGGCCGCGTCCTCCAGGGTCACGAACCGCACGCCCTCGTGCCCCGACACGTACGCGATGAACCGCTCCAGCATCAGCAGCACCTGCGGCCGTCCGCTGACGTCCGGGTGCAGTGTCACCGGGATGACCGCGTAGTCCAACTCCCGGTACACCCAGTCGAACTGGTCCTTCCAGTCCTGCTCCAGGGCGCGCGGGCTGACGTACCCGTGGCTGTTGTGCGAGTGCTTGTTGAACATCATCGGCGGCAGGTCGTCGACGTACCAGTTGCCGCAGAACTCCACGAGGTCCACCTCATGGCCGTGGACGAGCGGCTTCATCCACTCCTTGGCGTCCTTGGAGTAGTCGATCTTCGTCCAGCTGTCGCCGACACGGGCGTAGAACGGCGTGAAGTCGCGGTAGTTCTGGCTGTGGTCGTAGGAGAAGCCGTACTTGTGCAGCAGGGCGGCGGTGTGCGGCGACATCTCCCACCACGGCGCCACGTACCCCTTCGGCTTGCGCCCGGTGTACTCCTCGATCAGTTCCACCGACCGCGCGAGGACGTCCTCCTCCTGCTGCGGCGACATGGCGATCGGGTTCTCGTGCGAGTATCCGTGCGCGCCCACCTCGTGGCCCGCCTCGACGACCATCCTGGTCTGCTCGGGAAACGTCTCGATCGAGTGCCCGGGGATGAACCAGCTGGTCCGGATCCCGTGCCGCTCGAACAGCTTGAGCATGCGGGGGGTGCCGACCTCACCGGCGAAGACACCGCGCTGGATGTCGTTCGGCGAGTCCTCGCCGCCGTACGAGCCGAGCCAGCCGGCCACGGCGTCGACGTCCACGCCGAGGGCGATCTGGATGTCCTTGGTGGTGCCCGTCATGCGAAGGAAGCCTCTTTCCTGAGTGCGGCGGCGGTGCCGGCCTGGGTGTCGTAGGTGTCGAGCAGGCCCTGCACCTGCTTGACGGCCGAGGCCAGGTTGGCCTGGTCGGCGGCGGTCCACTCCCGTTCGGTGAGCGAATGGACCGAGATCCACCCGGTCATCGCACCGTCACGGACGATCGGCGAGAGCATCTGGGCGTTGACGCCGTACACGTCGACGAGGGCCTGCGGCGGGTGCGGGTCGTCCCGGAAGTGCGGCTGCACCAGCGGTCGGCGGTGCTCCTCCAGCCACTCGACGGTGTTCAGGCGCCGCTGGTCCAGCGAGGCGTCGCGGCGGATGGAGCGGACCCCGGGGCCGACGCACTCGGCGGCCGTGAGGTCGACGTGCAGCGCGTGCGCGGGCACGTCGAGCCGGAGCGTCGTACGGTCGGCGCCGGTCGCCTCGCGCAGGGCGGTGAGGACGCGCTGGCAGCGGGCGCGCAGGCTGCCGGAGCGCAGCAGTTCACCGTGTCCGGTGACGACCGGATCGGCGCCCGCGAGGTCGAGGGCCCGCCACAAGGTCGCGCTCACGCTGTCGAACACCGGGATGCCGAGGGCCTCTTCGAGCCCGGCGGCGGCAGCGGCACCGTACACGTTGGTGCAGACGACCGCGACGGCGTGCACGCCCTGGGCGGCGGCCTCGATCTGCCGGGCGACCTCGATCTCGGGGAGGCGCGCGAAGGCCTCGTTGTCGCTGATGCCGAACGGCTCGGCGAGCGTGCAGTCCAGGCCCTGCCGCGCGTACGTGGTCACGATCAGCTCGGCGACGTCACGGGTGTACGGGACGGCGAGCCCGAGCCGCGTGACGCCGTACGCGGCACAGGCGTCGAGGATCGCGAGCGTCGACGTGGTCGCCGGGATGCCGGTCGCCGCGGTGATCGCGGTGCACAGCGCGCGGTCCCGGTCGACCCCGAGCCACGAGCCCGAGGTGCCGTTCCAGACGATGACGTCGACCTGCGCGTCGGCCAGCTGCCGGGCGGCGGTGAGCATCGGCTCGAGGTCGAACTGCGCGTCGGAGCCCTCGTCGAGGGCGATCCGGGTGACACCGACCCGGGCGAAGTGCGCGGTGGCGACGTCCGTGCCGGCCAGGAGACGGTACGTGACCGGCTCCAGACAGGTGTTGGACGACGGGGTGAGCATGCCGATCCGGTACGGACGGGGTGTTGCGGTCATCGGACGGCCAGCCTCTTGCTGTAGTCGAGGACGAGGGAGGAGAGGGTGAACAGGACGCCGGAGCCCACGAAGTAGAGCAGCGCCCAGGTGTAGGAACCGGTGCCGCCGACGATGAAGCCGACCACGATCGGGGTGACGATGCCGGCGATGTTGCCGGAGAGGTTCATCGCGCCGCCGACGACACCCGCGTTGGCGCGTCCGCCGAGGATGGAGGGCAGCGACCAGAACAGGCCCGCCCAGCGCAGGAAGAACATCACGACCGAGAGCAGGACGACCGCGGTGATCGCGTCCGGTACCAGGACGACGCCGAGCAGACCGGCGATCACGGAGACGCCGGCGATGCCCATCAGCGTGCGCATCACCCGGTTGGCGCCGGCGCCGGTCCCCTTCCAGCGGTCGCAGAGCCAGCCGCCGATGAGTTCGCCGACGAAGCCGGAGCCGAAGATGACGAGGGTGGACCAGCCGATGGTCTTGATGTCGAAGCCCTTGGCCTCGGAGAGGTAGAGCGGGCCCCAGGTGAGCAGTCCGTAGAAGACGCCGTTGAAGCCCATCCAGCCCAGGCACATGGCCCAGAAGGAGCGGTAGCGGAGGTACGGGCGCAGGCCGGTGCGCTCGTTGACCGGGCCCTCGGCGTCCTCCTCCTCGTGCGCCTTCTCGATGTAGGTCGCCTCGGCGTCGTTCACGCCGGGGTGCTCGCGGGGGGTGTTGCGGATGTACCAGCCGGCGATCAGTCCGGCGACGACGGTGAGCAGACCGGCGACGAGGAAGCTGATGCGCCAACTCCCGGTCCAGGCGAGGAGACCGGAGATGATGATCCCGCCGAGGGCCGCGCCGAGGGGTGCGCCGCCGTCGAGCAGGACGGCGCCGCGTCCGCGTTCCTTGGCGGGCAGCCAGCCCGCGTTGAGCTTGCCGCCGGCGGGCATGACCGGGGCCTCGACCGCACCGAGCAGCAGGCGGTAGCCGAGCAGTGAACCGGCGCCGGTCGCGGCGGCGGTGAGTCCCTGCGCGACACCCCAGCCGACACAGGCGCCGGCCACCATCTTGCGGGGGCCGAACCGGTCGGCGAGCCAGCCGCTCGGGATCTGCATCAGCGCGTACGTCCAGAAGAAGGCGCTGAGCACGAAGCCCGTCGTCTCCTTGGACAGCTGCAGGTCCTTGGTGATGACGGGGAGCGCCACGGAGACCGAGCCGCGGTCGATGTAGTTGAGGCTGACCACACCGAGGAGCAGGAGGAACATCTTCCAGCGGACGCGGGTGGGCTTGGCTCTGGTGCCCGTGGTGCCGGAGGACCCGGCGGTTGCGGCTGTCTCGGCCGCGGACGAACTGGACATGAAATACCCTCGATTCGCTGAGCGCACAAGGCGATCGGCAGGACGCGGACGTGCGGCTTCCGCGTTTTGGTATACCGAGGATGGGAGTCAATCGGGGCGCCGTCAAGGCTTTGGTATACCGTAATCTCATCGATAGGGGAGGTTGCGTGACCCGGAACAATTGGACAGAACGGACCACTGGGCCGAGTGGGCGCACGGTCGTACGCGCTCCGGACGCGTCGCCCTCGGCCGCCCGCGGGGCGGGTGCGAACGGCTCGGCGGGCGACGGATCGGTGCAGGGTGCGGGCTGGTTGCGCGATCAGGTCTGCGAGGGTCTGCGCGACCGGATCATCAGCGGCGTGCTGCGCCCCGGCGACCGGCTCATCGAGCGCGACGTGGCCGAGGAGTTCGGTGTCTCCCGGGTCCCCGTGCGCGAGGCCATCCGCATTCTGCTCGGTGAAGGTTTTCTGGAGGCGCCTTCACCGCGCAGGATCATCGTCAAGCAGATGGCCCGACAGGACGTCGAGAACCTCTTCGACATCCGCGAGGCCCTCGAGGTCGTGGCCGTTCGCCGCGCCGCGGAGCGGGCCGACGCCGCCCAACTGCGCGCACTGGGGCGGCTGCTGGAGGCCGCGCGCCGCGCCACCCTGTCCGGCAGGCCGGACCGTGTGACGAAGGCGAACGCCGCCTTCCACCAGTTCATCGTGGACACCGCCGGAAACGAACTGCTCACCACCACGCTCGGCTCGCTGGAGGGCCGGCTTCGCTGGCTGCTGCACCAGATCGACGACGCACGTCATCTGTGGGACGAGCACCGGGAGTTGTACGAGGCGATCGCCGCGGCCGACGCGGACGCCGCGGCGCAGTGCGCGTACCGGCACGTGCGTCACTACCGCGAGGTCGCCCTGAAACTCCTCTTCGGCGACGAGGAGGGGGCGTAGGGACGCGATCAGCCTCCCTCACTTGTACAGACAGCTTTCATGTAAGTGCCGCCCGACCCTTCCCTGGCGTTCGGTGGTCTTGGAACACTAGCACCGCGCAGATGTGCGCACGTTCCGGCCCACGTGGTTCGTCAGGATGAGAGGGTTCTCACGAATGTCCGAAGTCAATCGGCGCAGATTCCTGCAACTGGCGGGTGCGACCACGGCGTTCACCGCGCTGTCCGGCAGCATCCAGCGCGCGGCCGCGCTGCCCGCCCATCACCGCACGGGTTCGGTCCAGGACGTCGAGCACGTCGTCGTCCTCATGCAGGAGAACCGGTCCTTCGACCACTACTTCGGCTCGCTGCGCGGCGTGCGGGGCTTCGGCGACCCGCGTCCGGTGACGCAGAACGGCAGGTCCGTCTGGAAGCAGTCCGACGGCACGAAGGACATCCTCCCCTTCCACCCGGACGCGGACGACCTGGGCCTGGCCTTCATACAGGACCTGCCGCACGGCTGGAACGACGGCCACACCGCCTTCAACGGCGGCAAGTACGACAAGTGGGTGCCCGCCAAGTCGTCGACGACGATGGCGTACCTGACCCGCGACGACATCCCCTTCCACTACGCGCTCGCCGACGCCTTCACCATCTGCGACGCGTACCACTGCTCGTTCATCGGCTCGACCGACCCCAACCGCTACTACATGTGGACGGGCTTCACCGGCAACGACGGCAAGGGGGGCGGCCCGGTCCTCGGCAACGACGAGAAGGGCTACTCCTGGACGACCTACCCGGAGCGCCTGGAGCGGGCCGGGGTCTCCTGGAAGATCTACCAGGACGTCGGCGACGGCCTGGACGCCGCCGGCGGCTGGGGCTGGATCAACGACGCCTACCGCGGCAACTACGGCGACAACTCGCTGCTCTACTTCAACCAGTACCGGAATGCCAAGCCCGGCGACCCGCTGTACGACAAGGCCCGCACCGGCACCGACGCGCGCAAGGGCGAGGGTTTCTTCGACCGGCTCAAGACGGACGTCAAGGCGGGCACCCTGCCCCAGGTCTCCTGGATCGTCGCCCCCGAGGCCTTCACCGAACACCCCAACTGGCCGGCGAACTACGGCGCCTGGTACGTCGCCCAGGTCCTGGACGCGCTCACCTCCAACCCCGACGTATGGGGGAAGACCGCGCTGTTCATCACCTACGACGAGAACGACGGCTTCTTCGACCACGTCATCCCGCCCTACCCGCCGGCCTCCGCCGCCCAGGGCAAGTCGACCGTGGACCCCGCCCTCGACCTGTACAAGGGAGACATCAGCCACAGCGCCGGCCCCTACGGGCTCGGGCAGCGGGTGCCGATGCTCGTCGTCTCCCCGTGGAGCAGGGGCGGCTACGTCTGCTCCGAGACCCTCGACCACACCTCGATCATCCGCTTCATCGAGGGCCGCTTCGGCGTCCAGGAGCCGAACATCTCCCCCTGGCGGCGGGCCGTCTGCGGCGACCTGACCTCCGCCTTCGACTTCTCCCGCAAGGACACGGCCGCCGTCGCGCTGCCCTCCACCGCCGGCTACCAGCCCCCGGACCGGGGCCGGCACCCCGACTACGTGCCGACCCCGCCCGCGAACCCGGCCCTGCCGAAGCAGGAGCGCGGCAGCCGCCCGACCCGCCCCCTCAGGTACGCCCCCCTGGTGGACGGTTCGGCGGACACGGCTGCCGGGAAGTTCACGCTCACCTTCGCCTCCGGCGCGCAGGCGGGCGCCGCGTTCCTGGTCACCTCGAACAACCGCACCGACGGCCCCTGGCCCTACACCACCGAGGCCGGCAAGACCCTCTCCGACACCTGGAACTCGTACTACTCGGGCGGCTCCTACGACCTCTCCGTGCACGGGCCGAACGGCTTCCTGCGCGTCTTCAAGGGCCGCAACAAGGTCGCCGGCCCCGAGGTCGTCGCCCGTCACGTCGGTGACGACATCGAACTCACCTTCACCAACACGGGCTCCGGCACGGCGCGGCTGAAGCTCGTGAGCGGCTACGGCGGCAGCCCCGTCCCCGTGTCCGTGCGGCCCGGGGCCACCGTGAAGCAGACCGTCGCCCTCGCCGCGAGCAAGCGCTGGTACGACCTCACGGTCACCTCGGACGCCGACACCGCCTTCCTGCGCGGCTTCGCCGGCCATGTCGAGAACGGGCTGGCAGGGGTCTCCGACCCGGCGATCATCACGGGCTGAACCGGCCATGAGTCACGCCCCGTGCGGGCTGGTCAGGTACCGGTCAGGAGAAGGTAGTGTGCCCCGGTGACCACGCAATCAAACACTCCCGCAGGCTGGTACCCCGATCCGCACGGGGCTCCCCAGACGCTCCGTTACTGGGACGGCACCCAGTGGACCGAGCACACGAACGCGGCGCAGCAGGCCGCCGGGCAGGCGCCGCAACAGCAGGCCGTGCCCCAGCAGCAGGCAGCGCCCCAGCAGCAGTTCGCGCAGCAGCACCAGGCAGCGCCCCAGCAGCAGTTCGCGCAGCAGCACCAGGCAGCGCCCCAGCACCAGGCCGTCGACCCCAAGGTGCAGTACCAGGTGCAGCAGCAGGCCGGGGTCGCGGCCGGCGGCCCCGGTGGCGGCAGCCTGTTCACCGAGCCGGTCCTGGTGGTGAACCAGAAGGCCAAGCTGATCGAGCTGACCAACGAGTACAAGGTCATGGATCAGGGCGGCCGCGAGATCGGCTCGGTCGTCGAGGTCGGCCAGAGCACGCTGAAGAAGGCCCTGCGCTTCGTCTCCAGCCTCGACCAGTTCATGACCCACCGGCTGGAGATCCGCGACGCCTACGGCCAGCCCCAGCTCGTGCTGACCCGGCCCGCGAAGTTCATCAAGTCCCGGGTCGTCGTGACGCGCCCGGACGGTTCGCCGGTCGGCGAGATCGTCCAGCAGAACATGATCGGGAAGATCAACTTCGCGATGACCGTGAACGGCCAGCAGGTCGGCGCGATCAAGGCGGAGAACTGGCGGGCCTGGAACTTCGCCATCGTCGACCACGCGGACAACGAGGTCGCCCGGATCACCAAGACCTGGGAGGGCCTCGCCAAGACGCTGTTCACGACGGCGGACAACTACGTCCTTCAGATCCACTACCAGCTGCCCGAGCCGCTCCTGAGCCTCGTGGTGGCGACGGCTCTGACGGTGGACACCGCGCTCAAGCAGGACTCCAGGGGTCTCGGCTGAGCGGGTCCTCACGGGGGAGTACGGCAACGGCGGCCGGTGCACGCGAACTGCGCGTACACCGGCCGCCGTCGTACGTGCGCGGCCCCCGCCAGGGGGCGGAGCAGCTCAGAGTGGTGTGAGGTGCCCCGGCTCCGACCGTTTCCGCACCAACGCCGGCTCGGCGGTCGCCGTCGCAGGTTCCAGCGCGAGGACCGCCGCGACAGGGTGCTCCTCGTCGTGCTCGGGCTCCGGTGCGGGCGTCACCCGGGTGAGCAGGACGACACCCCAGGAGGCGAGGCCCGCTCCGGCCGCCGCCAGCGCGATGCCGCCCGCGCCGCCGTGCAGCCCCTGGCCGAGCAGGGTCAGGCCGATGACGGCGGCGGCCACCGGGTTGGCCAGGGTGACCACGGCCAGTGGGGCGCCGAGGCCGCCGCGGTAGGCGGTCTGGGACAGCAACAGGCCGCCGGTGGCGAAGGCGGCGACGAGGACCGCGACCACGATCACCTCCGGGCTCAGTGCCGGGCCCGAACGGTCCGTCGCCGCCACGGTCACGGTCTGGGTGAGCGCGGAGGCGACACCCGAGGCGAAGCCGGAGGCGGTCGCGTGGCGCAGGCCGGGCCGGGCGCCGGGCCGGGACAGCATGCCGATCACGGCGGCGGTCGTCCCCGCGACCGCGAGCGCCTCGGTCAGACTCAGCACGCGCTCCGGCGCCGGGCCCGAGGCGGTGACCAGCAGTGCGCCGAGGCCCAGCAGTGTCAGGGCCGTACCGCGCCACTCCGCCGCGCTGACCCGCCGCCCGGCCGCCCGCGCCCCGAGGGGCACCGCCGCGACCAGGGTGAGCGCGCCGAGCGGCTGGACCAGGGTGAGGGGGCCGTACTTGAGGGCGACGACGTGCAGCAGTGCGGCGGCCGCGTTCAGGCCGACCGCCGACCACCAGGCGCCGGTGCCCAGCAGCCGCAGCAGACCCGTGCCCGCGGTGCGGGAGGCGAGGCGTTCCTGGGCGACGGCGGCGGCGGCGTAGGCGACGGCGGAGATCAGGGAGAGGCCGACGGCGGCCAGGGCGGCGGTGCTCATCGGCCCGCTCCGACCAGGACGGACTCCTTGGGAGCGAGCTGCCGGGTGCCGCGTCCCGCGGTGGTCGTCGTGCGGTGCGGCGGGTGGATGAGGGCGAGGGCCGCGCCCAGCATGACCGTCGCGACGATCGCGTCGAGCCAGTAGTGGTTCGCCGTGCCCACGATGACCAGCAGGGTGATCAGGGGGTGCAGGAGCCACAGCCAGCGCCAGGCCGAGCCGGTGGCCGCGATGAGACCGATGGCCACCATGAGGGCCCAGCCGAAGTGCAGCGAGGGCATCGCGGCGAACTGGTTCGAGAGGTGGTCGCTGGACGGCGGGCCGTACACGGAGGGGCCGTAGATCCGGGCGGTGTCCATCAGGCCGGTGCCGGTCAGCATCCGCGGCGGGGCCAGTGGAAAGGTGAACGGCAGCACCAGGGCCGCGCCGGTCACCACCGCGAGGACCCGGCGGGCCCACACGTAGTGGGCGGGCCGGCGCAGGTACATCCAGACCAGGAAGGCCAGCGTGGCCGGGAAGTGG
This sequence comes from Streptomyces sp. NPDC002520, assembly GCF_053595235.1. Lineage (NCBI taxonomy): Bacteria > Bacillati > Actinomycetota > Actinomycetes > Kitasatosporales > Streptomycetaceae > Streptomyces > Streptomyces sp. NPDC002520. The sequence continues at coordinate 125,463 of NZ_JBSFXG010000025.1, forward strand.
ACGGTCGCGTAGTAGGTGTTCGCCAGGTGGACGAGGGTGTCGCCGTGCAGCAGTGCGGACTGCACGTCGGTCTCGCGGGGAAGACGCACGGCCCGTTCGAGGTTCCACACGTGGTGGGCGTCGCGGAACGCCTCCGCGGTATGGCCGTCGGCGAGTTGCCGCCCGAGCTTGTAGACGAGGAAGAGCCCTGCGACGAGCAGGAACTCCCGCAGGAGCGGCGGACGCGCTGTCGCTATCGCGTCCGGCCCCGCTTGCGCAGGCTCGGTTCGGTCATTCATCCCCGGCCCCTTCAGGACGGTCGTGCGTGTGGTGGTGCCGAGGCCCGGCCACAGGCGCGAACCTCATCGATACGTCGCCGTACCGATACGACAGTGTACCGATACGCTGGAGTACCGGTACACTTGCGTATCGATTGATGTGCGACACACTGGAAGCAGGTTGCAGGCCGCCCGTCGAGTGACGCTGGGGCGGCCGTACAGAGGTGAGGAGATGCCACGCATGACGTCGCAGGCCGCGGACGGACCGGAGACGGTCGCCGCCTCGCGCCGCTCCAAGATCACGCCCGAACGTGAGAGGGAGTTCTTCGACGCTGTGCTGGAGCAGATCCGCGAGTGCGGCTACGAATCCGTGACCATGGAGGGAGTCGCCGCCAGCACCCGCTGCAGCAAGTCCACGCTCTACCGGCAGTGGAAGACGAAGCCCCAGTTCGTCGCCGCCGCGCTGCGATCCAGCCGCCGGGTGCGCTTCGCGGGGATCGACACCGGTTCCCTCGCGGAGGACCTGCGCCAGGCCGCGCGGTCCGCGGGCAACTGGTCGGGCAAGGACACCCGGCTGCTGCAGGCGCTGGGGCATGCGGTCACCGGCGACCACGAACTGGCGCAGGCGCTGCGCGAGGCGCTGGTCCACCCGGAGATCGCCGCGCTCCAGGAGATGCTGGACCGGGGCGTGCGGCGGGGCGAGGTGCGGGCCGGACATCCCGCGCTGGAGTACATCCCCGCCATGATGTTCGGTGTGCTGCGTGTGCGGCCGGTGCTGAGCGGTCAGTACGCCGACGCCGACTATCTCGTCCGGTTCGTCGAGGCCGCGGTGCTGCCCGCACTCGGACTGACCCAGGATCCAGGCCACCGTTCACGGGATGACTGAACGGTGACCTGCTCGCGCCGCACCGTGGGGACGGGGGCGGCGCGCACCCCCCGGCCGGGTGGGGTTCCTCTTGAGCGGAGGGGCACCCCACCCGGCCGTTCTCATGCCGTCGGGACCTCGTGCCGTTTCGGGCCGTCAAGCCGTCAGGCCGTCAGGTCGTCAGGTCGTCAGGCCGTCAAGAAGTCGTGCCGTCAGACGTCCTGGCCGTTCCCGCCGCCGGACGAGACCTTGATCCCCTTCAGGATCTCGTCGATGACGGACACGTTCTGCCCGACGTCGAGACCGAAGCGCACGACGAGGATCTGCTTGGGGTCGTTGGGCGAGGGGAAGGCGACCGACTCGGCGTAGCCGTCGGCGCCCTTGCTGGTGATCAGCTTCCAGCGGACCAGGTAGCCCTTCTGCCCTGCCACCGTCACCGCCTGCGAGGCCAGCACCTGGTGCGAGGTGACGCTGCCGTAGGTGGTGCCGCCGTAGGCGTGCTCGGCGTTGGCCGCGACGTCCGCCTTCGCGACCTCCGGGGCCGTGTCGCCCTTCGTGCCCAGCTCGGAGGCGGACGCCGAGTAGGCGCCGCCCGCCGTACAGGTCTGGGAGCTGTTGCCGGGGCACTTGTAGGACTTCTCGGAGGTCACCTGCGCGCCGACGCTGATCACCTCGCCGGTCCAGCCCTTCGGCACGGGCAGGCTGATGCCGTTGAACGGATCCGGTACGTTCCCGCCGCCCTCGACCCTGGGCGCCCCGGACCGGTCCGGAGACGGCGACTCGTCCGACCCGCCGGACCCGCCCGGGCCCCCGGAGCCACCGGACCCACCCGAGCCGCCGAGCCCACCGGACCCGCCCGGTCCTCCCGGGCCGCCGTCCGGGCCGCCGGTCCCGTCCGGCCCCTGGCGCGAACCGGCACGGTCGCTGCCGCCCCCGCCGTCCTTGGTGAGGGCGTACACGCCGACCCCGATGCTCGCCAGTACCGCGGTCGCGGCCGCGACGGCTATGCCCGTCCGCAGTCCGCGCCGGGACGCGGCCGGCGGCCGGCCGGGATACCCCGGATGGCCCGGGTACGCCGTGTAGCCCGGAGCGCCCGGGTACGCGGAGGCGGCGGGATACGCCGGGGGAACCGGCTGACCCGGCTGCGTCGGGGGACCCCACGTGGCGGCCGTCCCGGCCGGGCGGGTCTGGTCCGTCCAGGCCGTGCCGTCCCACCAGCGCTCGGTGGGCGGACCGGCATTCGTCTGCCCGGGGTCGGGGTACCACCCGGGAGGAGTCACCTGCGTCATGCCCCCACCGTATGAGGCGTCGGTGAAAGCGTGATGAGAGAATCCACCGCCAACTGTGCGGACGGGTGCATTTCCCCTCGGATTTCCAGGTCACGGCTCGGTCTCGGCCCCGCTGCTCCCCGCCCTCGGCCCCGCTGCTCCCCGCCCTCGGCCGCACTGCTCCCCACCTTCGGCCCCATTGCCCTCCACCCGCAGCCGCTCCGGTTCCCCATCGGGGGAGGGGAGCCTTGCGTCAGTTCTGGTCGGCCGTGCCCAGGATCTCCGCGAGGTCGTAGCGCACCGGTTCCTCCAACTGGGCGTACGTGCAGCTCTCCGGAGTGCGGTCCGGACGCCAGCGGCGGAAGCGGGCCGTGTGACGGAAACGGGCGCCGTTCTCCATGTGGTCGTAGGCGACCTCGGCGACCCGGTCCGGCCGCAGGGGCACCCACGAGAGGTCCTTCTTCCCCGACCAGCGGCTCGGCGCCCCGGGCAGCCGGGCCGTCTCGTGGGCCGCCTCGTCCGACCAGGCCGCCCAGGGGTGCCCGGACACGTCGTCCATGCGCAGCGGTTCCAGCTCCTCGACCAGCTCGGCACGCTTCTTCATGGAGAACGCGGCCGCCACGCCCACGTGCTGCAGGGCGCCCCGGTCGTCATACAGGCCGAGCAGCAGCGACCCCACCACCGGGCCGCTCTTGTGGAAGCGGTAACCGGCGACGACCACGTCCGCCGTCCGCTCGTGCTTGATCTTGAACATGGCGCGTTCGTCCTGGAGGTAGTGCTGGGTGAGCGGCTTGGCGACGACCCCGTCCAGGCCCGCGCCCTCGTACTGCTCGAACCACCGGTGCGCCACCTCGACGTCCGTCGTCGCGGGTGCCAGATGTACGGGAGCGGTGACGTCGGCGAGCGCCCGGTCCAGCAGGGCCCGTCGGTCGGTCAGCGGTACGTCGAGCAGGGACTGGTCGTCCAGCGCCAGCAGGTCGAAGGCGACGAAGGAGGCCGGGGTCTTCCCGGCCAGCATCCGCACCCGTGAGTCCGCCGGATGGATCCGCTCGCTCAGCGCGTCGAAGTCGAGCCGCCCGCCCCGCGCGATCACGATCTCCCCGTCCAGCACGCACCGCGCGGGCAACCGCTCCTTCAACGCCGCGACCAGCTCAGGAAAGTATCTGGTCAGCGGCTTTCCGGTACGGCTGCCCAGCTCGACCTCGTCCCCGTCGCGGAACACGATCGCCCGGAACCCGTCCCACTTCGCCTCGTAGTGCATGCCCGGCGGGATCTTCGCCACCGACTTGGCGAGCATCGGCTTCACGGGCGGCATCACCGGCAGATCCATGGGTCCGATTCTGCTCGCCCGCCTCCGATGCCGCCCGGTGTGCGAGCCGTGCGGGGGGCGCCTACGGTGGCCGCATGGGTGCTGCTGTGGAACTGGACGTGGCCGGCCGGACCGTACGGCTGTCCAGCCCGGACAAGGTCTTCTTCCCGGAACGCGGATACACCAAGCTGGACGTCGCCCAGTACTACATCGCCGTCGGCCCCGGCATCCTGCGCGCCCTGCGCGAGCGTCCCACCACCCTCCAGCGGTACCCGGACGGCATCGAGGGCGAGTGGTTCTACCAGAAACGGGCCCCCAAGGGCATGCCCGACTGGATCCCGACCGCCCACATCACCTTCCCCAGCGGGCGCAGCGCCGACGAGATGTGCCCCACCGAGGAGGCCGCGGTGGTGTGGGCCGCCCAGTACGGCACCCTCACCTTCCATCCCTGGCCGGTGCGCCGGGGCCACGTCGACCACCCCGACGAACTCCGCATCGACCTCGACCCGCAGCCCGGCACCGACTACGCCGACGCGGCGCGGGCCGCCTTCGAACTGCGCGCGGTCCTGGACGAGTTCGGCGGCCTGCGCGGCTGGCCCAAGACCTCCGGCGGCCGCGGCCTGCACGTCTTCGTGCCCATCGAACCGCGCTGGACCTTCACCCAGGTGCGGCGCGCCGCGATCGCCGTGGGCCGGGAGATGGAACGCCGGATGCCCGACCAGGTCACCATCAAGTGGTGGAAGGAGGAGCGCGGCGAGCGCATCTTCGTCGACTACAACCAGACCGCCCGCGACCGCACCATCGCCTCCGCCTACTCCGTACGCCCCCGCCCCGAGGCCCCCGTGTCCGCGCCCCTGCGCTGGGAGGAGGTCGGCGTGGCCCACCCCCGCGACTTCGACATCGGCACCATGCCGGCGCGCTTCGCCGAACTCGGTGACGTCCACGCCGACATGGACGACCACGCCTACTCCCTGGACGCCCTCCTGGAACTGGCCCGCCGCGACGAGCACGACCACGGCCTGGGCGACCTGCCGTACCCGCCCGAGTACCCGAAGATGCCCGGAGAGCCGAAACGGGTCCAGCCGAGCCGGGCCCGCCGCGAGGAGGCGTCCTGACGGCCCAGGCCCAGGCCCAGGTCCAGGTCCAGGTCCAGGTTCAGGCCCGGGCCCAGGTGCCGTGCCCGGCGCCGGGGGTCTTCACCTGCTGACCGTCGAAGTCGGGTAAGTGAGCGTAACCATTTATAAGTGAGTGTCGTTGTCATAGCGTGAATCTCACGGAATGGGCGAAGACGCAGGGCGTGCATCCGCAGACCGCGTATCGCTGGTTCCGCGAGGGGACGCTACCGGTACCGGCCCAGCGGGTCGGCCCGCGCACGATCCTCGTGAACGTGGGGGCCAACGCCGCGCCCGAGGCGATCGGCGGGCTGGGCCTGTATGCCCGCGTCTCCTCGCACGATCAGAAGGACGATCTGGAGCGCCAGGTCGCCCGGCTTGCCCGGTGGGCTGCCATGGCGGGTCACCGGGTGGTGCGGGTGGAGTCCGAAATCGCCTCCGGCATGAACGGCGCCCGTTCCAAGGCCAAGGGGCTGCTTGCCGATCCGGCCGTGCAGGCGGTGGTGGTGGAGCACAAGGACCGCCTCGGTCGGATGAATGTCGAGCTGGTCGAGGCCGCCCTGTCCGCGACCGGGCGCCGCCTGGTCGTACTGGACGACGGTGAGGTCGAGGACGACCTGGTGCGGGACATGGTGGAGGTGCTGACGTCGTTCTGTGCCCGCCTGTACGGGCGCCGGTCGGCGAAGAACCGTGCCCGCAAGGCGCTGGAGGCGGCCGAGCATGACTGACCAGCGCAGGCCGCTGCGGCAGATTGCCCGGCCATTCGTCGCCGACGGCCCGACGGGGGTCAGCGTCCGCGACCGCCTCAAGGGACTGACGGCCGAGGACGAGAAGGTGCTGCGCCTGGTGGGCGCGCACCTGGGCATGCTTGCCTCGCGTGATCTGGCCCGCAGGTGCCGTGACGGCCTGGAGCACTCCACCGACACGTGGGCAGGGCGCAAACGCGAGTTGACGGCGTTGTCCTCCTCCCGCTGGGCCGGCTCGATCACGTCCGGCACGCACGCCCAGTGGGGCCTGTCCCGGCGTGCGCAGCACGCGCACCTGCAGTCCCTGGATGCCGGTATCCGCATGATCCGGCACCGGCTGTCCCTGCCCGTCGGAGAGAAGGGCAGCCGGGGCAAGCCCGGCGGCTACCGCTCCTGCAACGAGTGGTTCCACAAGTCCCGGCGCCTGGCGATCCTCGAAGAGCGGTACGACCAGGTCGCGGCCGAACGTGACGCCGGACGGGTGTCGATCACACGCGGGGGCCGCCGACTGCTGGGCACCCGTCACCACCTCAGGGCCGCGAACCTGACCGAGGCACAGTGGCGGGCACAATGGGAGGCGGCTCGGTGGTTCCTGACCGCCGACGGCGAGTCCGGCAAAAGGTTCGGGAACGAGACGATCCGCGTCAGCCCCGACGGCGAGATCAGCATCAAGCTGCCCGCCCCCCTCGCCGAGCACGCAAACGCGAACTACGGCCGGTACGTGTTGGCCGCGAAGGTCGCCTTCTGGCACCGGGGCGACGAATGGCGGGACCGGATCGAAGCGAACCGGGCCGTGGCCTACCGCATCCACCTGGACACGGTCCGGGGCCGCTGGTACCTCGACGCCTCCTGGACCCGCAAAGACCTCCCCGTCGTGCCACTGGCCGCACTGCGCGCGGACGGCGTGATCGCCGTGGACACCAACGCCGACCACCTTGCCGCATGGCGCCTCGACGAACATGGCAACCCCATCGGCACCCCCCGCCGCTTCGACTACCAGCTCACCGGTATCGCTTCGCACCGCGATGCCCAGCTCCGCCACGCCCTCACCCGCCTCCTGCACTGGGTCAAACAGACCGGCGTGCAGGCGATCGCGATCGAAGACCTCGACTTCACCGACTCCACCACCCGTGAGAAACACGGCCGTCGCAAGCGATTCCGGCAGCTCGTCTCCGGCATCCCCACCGGCCGCCTGCGCGCACGCCTGCTGTCCATGTGCGCGGAAGCCGGCATCGGCGTGATCGCTGTCGATCCCGCCTACACCAGCGTCTGGGGCGCCCAGCACTGGCAAGCCCCCCTCACCAGCCAAACTCACAAGATCAGCCGACACGCCGCCGCCTCGGTGGCCATCGGCAGGCGCGCCCTCGGATACCGGATCAGGCGACGGACGACACCGCCCCGTGCACACCAGAGCGATGTGTACGGGTATCGGACCGCCCAGGCCCGACCCGGCGACCGAGGGAGCGAGGGAAACCGCCCCCGCATCCCCGGACCACGGACAGGATCCGTACGCGCCGGACGCGGAGCGAACGCGGTGGACCAGAACACCCAAGACCGTTCGGGGTGTTCGGCTGAGCATGGGTTCTGGCAACAGGACTCACTCCCGCTCAGTCTCTAGGAACGGTGTCCATGGACCCGCCGAGGCGCGGGCGGGGGCGCGGCCCACCGCGATCGTCGACCCCCCTGAACGCCCTGTCCTCCCCGTGGTCCGGTGGCGCCACGTCCGCCACTGATCGCCGCATGCCGCATGCCGCATGCCGCATGCCGCACGGCGCTGACAGTGCCCCTGTGCGCCAGTGACCGGTACCGTCCCGCGGCGCCACGGATATCCTGATCGCTCGCCGCCGATGAGGAGTCGGAAGTGACCGAGGAAGAGCCGCGTCCCACGCTGGAGGCCGTCGCCGCGCGAGCCGGCGTGTCCCGGGCCACCGTGTCCCGGGTCGTCAACGGCGGGGACGGCGTCCGGGAATCCGTCGTCGCCCGCGTCCTGAAAGCGGTCGAGGAACTCGGCTACGTCCCCAACCGGGCGGCACGCAGCCTGGTCACCAGGCGGCACGACGCCGTCGCGGTGGTCATCGCCGAACCCGAGACCCGTGTCTTCGCCGACCCCTTCTTCGCCCTCCAGCTGCGCGGCATCAGCAAGGAACTGACGGCCCACGACAACCAGCTCGTGCTGCTGCTCACCGAGGGCAGGGACGACCACGGCCGCGTGGCCCGCTACCTCGCCGGCGGGCACGTCGACGGCGCCCTCGTCTTCTCCCTCCACGTCGACGACCCGCTGCCCGGACTGATACGGAAGGCGGGCGTCCCCACCGTCTTCGGCGGCCGGCCCGACTGGAGCGACGGTACGGGCAGCCCGGTGTACGTCGACTGCGACAACCGGGGCGGGGCCCGTGAGGCCGTACGCCATCTCGTCGCCCTCGGCCGGACCCGGATCGCGCACATCACCGGCGCCCTGGACCAGACCTCGGCCGTCGACCGGCTGGACGGCTACCGGGACGCCATCGGCGACATCGACCCCCGCCTCGTCGTGGAGGGCGACTTCACCCCGGCCGGCGGCGAACGCGCCATGCGCGCGCTCCTCGACCGCCGCCCGGACGTGGACGCGGTGTTCGCCGCCAACGACCTCACCGCGATGGGTGCTCTGCGCGTGCTGCGCGAGAGCGGCCGGCGCGTGCCCGAGGACGTGGCCGTGATCGGCTTCGACGACGTGCTGCCCGTCGTCGAACAGACCGAGCCGCCCCTGACCACGGTCCGTCAGGACATAGAGGAGATGGGCCGCCTGATGGCCCGTCTCCTGCTGCGTACCCTCGAGGGGGCGGCCCGGGAGCGGCCGGTCCGGCAGGGGCCGCTCCCTGACGGCGCCCTGGCGGACGCGGCGCCGTCGAGTGTCGTCCTGCCGACGACACTGGTACGACGCGCGTCCGCCTAGACCCCACGAACCGCTCGCCCTCGCACGCCGTACGGCGGCGGAGGGCTCAGGCCTGCGGCGCCTCGCCCTTGATGACCGCGAAGCGGACGCCGTAGGGGTCGGCGAGATGGGCCATACGGCCGACGCCCTCCACGCTGGTCGCCGGCATCCGGACCGTGCCGCCCAGCCGCTCGGCGTTCGCGACGACGGCGTCGGTGCTCTCGACCTCGAAGTAGGGCAGCCAGTGCGGATCGGCTCCCTCGTCCGCCGGGAGGTCGGACAGCGAGACGACGCCGCCGAACATCGCGTCCTCACCGGCACCGGCCGCGTTCAGGCAGGTGTACGTGCCACCCGGGAACGGCGCGGACGAGGTCTCGAGGCCGAGGACCTGGTGGTAGAACGCGGCCGCCGCCGCCACGTCCGGGGTGTGCAGCTCGACCCAGCACAGCGAGCCCGGTTCGCTTGCCACGTCCACCCCCTTGGTCAGTCCGGGCTGCCAGATCCCGAACGGCGCGCCCGCCCGGTCGGCGAGGACCGCCATGTGCCCCTGCCCCATCACGTCCATGGGCTGGAACAGCACACGGCCGTGGGCCTGTTCGACCGCCTTGGCGGTGGCCTGCGCGTCCTCGCTCTGGAAGTACACCGTCCAGGACGGCGGGCCCTGCTCCGGGCCGGTCGGCATGGCACCGGCGACGGTCCTTCCGCCCAGCTGGAAGAAGCCGTAGCCACCGGCGTCCGGACCCGCCGACCGGAACTCCCAGCCGAAAAGGTCGCCGTAGAAGGAAGTGGCGCCGTCGAGGTCGGGAGAACCGACGTCGATCCAGTTCGGGGCGCCGTTCACGAAACGAGTGGTGAGCATCTCGCCCTCCTTGAAAGGGGGCCGGTGGAAGGGTTCCTGTCCTGTGCACTGCCGAGTCTGTCACCGCCCACTGACAATCGCCGCCCCGGCACGTCACACGACATCGAGGTCCACCGCCCCGTCGGTCGTCGGCCGGGTTCTCCCGGATTTCGCACCTCTTCCGCGCGCCGCCGTGCGCGGTCGGGCCGCGGCGGAGCATCATCGGGGCGGCCGGGGGCCTCGGCCGTGCCGTTGACCGCTCGTTGATCGAACGTTTTTCGCCGCACGGCACGATTCTGGCCATGCACATCGACACGATCACCCCGGCCGACACCGCCTGGCAGGCCCAGGCCCTGTGCGCGCAGACCGGGGCGGACTTCTTCTTCCCCGAGCCCGGCAGCTCGGTGCGCGAGGCGAAGCGCATCTGCGGCATGTGCGAGATGCGGTCCGCCTGTCTCGACTACGCCCTCACCAACGACGAACGCTTCGGCGTCTGGGGCGGCCTGTCCGAGAAGGAACGCCTCGCCCTGCGCCGCATCTCGCACTGACGCCTCCGGCGCCGGGAACCCTGCCGTCCACGGCGTGTCCACGGCGCCTCCACGGCGCGGAAAACCCCGTCGGCCGGGCTCCGGCACGCGGTCAGGATCCGGGGGCGCGCCCGGGCGTAGCGCGCAGGCGGGTGCACGCCGTCGCACGGCGGTCACGCCGGTTCGAATCCGGTCGGGGCCACGGCGGTGCGACGGACACGGGCGGGGCGGGGCACGAATGGGCGAGGCGACCGGAGAGGCGGTCACGCGCGCGGTCGGCGATGCCGAACTGGCGGTCTTCCACGACGTGGTGGGCAGGCTGCGCGCGCTGCCCGTCGACGACTTGGTGCGTCTGAGAGCCGAGCAGGTCGCCGCGTCCTTCGCCCGGGACGGGCGGCTCAGGCGCCGCGAGGCACGCGGCGCCGAGGTTGCGTCGGCCGACGCCTCGGCGATGGCCGCGACCGCCACCGGCGCGCTCGACCGGCGCGAGGACGCGCCCCTGGCCGAACCGGGCGCGGTCGGTGTCTTCCGCGAACCGCAGACCTGCTATGTCTGCAAGTCGCCGTGGCCGGCGCAAACCACCGCCGCGCCGTACACCGTCAATTGGCGCACCCACGGGGCAACGTCGAGACGCCCACGCGCGCGTACGGCTCCCGAGCCGCAGCGCGCGCGTGTCGCACAGCGAACGACACGCGCGCGCGGACCGAAACCGCCCCGCGCGCGAACGTCCCGCTGCGATCGCCTCAGCTCGCGGCGCGGGCCGCCATCCGTGCCTTGCGGGCCGCCAGCTTCTCGTCGAACTTCAGGGCCTCCGCGTCCAGGCCGCCCATGAACAGGCCGAGTTCCTCCTGCGCCTGACGGCCCTCGGGGCCGAGGCCGTCGATCTCCATGATCTTCAGGAAGCGGAGCACCGGCTGGAGGACGTCGTCGTGGTGGATGCGCAGGTTGTAGACCTCGCCGATCGCCATCTGCGCGGCGGCGCGCTCGAAGCCGGGGATGCCGTGGCCGGGCATACGGAAGTTGATCACGACGTCCCGGACGGCCTGCATGGTCAGGTCGGGGGCGAGTTCGAAGGCGGCCTTCAGGAGGTTGCGGTAGAAGACCATGTGCAGGTTCTCGTCCGTCGCGATGCGCGCCAGCATGCGGTCGCAGACCGGGTCGCCGGACTGGTGGCCGGTGTTGCGGTGCGAGATCCGGGTCGCCAGCTCCTGGAAGGCGACGTACGCGATCGAGTGCAGCATCGAGTGCCCGTTGTCGGACTCGAAGCCCTCGCTCATGTGCGACATACGGAACTCTTCGAGCTTGTCCGGGTCCACCGCGCGCGAGGCGAGCAGGTAGTCGCGCATGACGATGCCGTGCCGGCCCTCCTCGGCGGTCCAGCGGTGCACCCAGGTACCCCACGCGCCGTCGCGGCCGAAGAGCGAGGCGATCTCGTGGTGGTAGCTCGGAAGGTTGTCCTCGGTCAGCAGGTTCACGACGAGCGCGATGCGGCCGACCTCGGTCACCTGGGACTGCTCCTTCTCCCAGGCCACGCCGTCCTCGAAGAGGCCGGGGAAGTTGCGGGCGTCGCTCCAGGGCACGTACTCGTGCGGCATCCAGTCCTTGGCGACGTTCAGATGCCGGTTCAACTCCTTCTCGACCACTTCTTCCAGCGCGTACAGCAGCCGGGCGTCGGTCCAGACGGACGGGCTGCCGAGGTGAGGGGAGGTGATCGTCACGAGAACTCCAGATGGCGCCGAACAAACGGGGAGAGGGGGGACGTTCCGGCGAGCGGTGCCGGGAAACCTACGAGATCGTAAGCTACGAAGCCGTAGGTTACGAAGCCGTAGGTTAAGTTCGCCGTAAGGACCGCTTCACGGCTCGACCGGGCCGTGGTTCCCCGGTGTACGGAGCGGCCTCGGGACCCGCAGGTCCCGGGGCCGCCGGAGTGAGGGGATCATCCGCTCAGGCGTACAGCTCCCGCAGCCGCACCGAGAGGCAAGTCACACAGCCCTCCAACTTCTCGAACTCACCGATGTCGACGGTGACCACCTCGTGGCCGAGGTCCGTCAGCAGCTCCGCCGTCTTCGGCGCGCTCGACGCCATCAGCAGCTTGTGCCCGCCGAGCAGCACCACATGCGCGCCGGACTCCTCCGGGACCGACAGGAAGCCCGGGAACAGCGAAGGCCGGTCCACGTTCGGGATGTGCCCGATGACCGTCCCGTCAGGCAGCGCCGTGACCGCCGACTTCAGATGCAGCACCTTGCTCACGGGCACGGGCACCACGCGCGCGCCGAGCGGCTCGAACGCGGCTCGCAGCTGCTGCACGCCGGCCACGTTGGTGCGCCCGCTCCGGCCGACGTAGATCGTGTCCTGGACCTTGAGGACGTCGCCGCCGTCCAGCGTGCCGGGCTCCCAGATCCAGTTCACCGAGCAGCCGAGGCTCGCCACCGCCTCCTCGACGCCGGCGGTCTCCTGGCGCCGGGACGCGGCGCCGGGCCGGGTGATCAGTGCCACGTTCTTGTACATGACGACGCTGTCCTCGACGAACACCGAGTCCGGGCAGTCGTCGGCCGGCTCGACCTCGATCGTCTCCCAGTCGTGCTCGCGCAGCGCCTCGACGTAGGCCTCCCACTGCTCCACAGCGAGGTCCGCGTCGACCTTCTCCCGCTCGATGTGCGTCACCAGGCCTTCGGCGAGGCGCGGGCTGGGGCGGCGTACGAGGGCCTTCTTGCTGGGCACGAGGAATCTCCGTATCGGCGTGCGGTTCCGGCGCCCGTGTTGCGGCGCCGGTCCGCCATCATGCAGGGCGCCCCGGCCGGCACAAAACCCTTGTAGTCAGGATGTGGCCCCCCTGAGACGCTTCCCGGCCCGGCGCAGGGGTCCTCTCCCCGGCGCCGGGCCCGAACACACCGCCGGGGAGCCCCCCTTCACGGAACCGCTACGCCGGGTCCTCGATCTCCTCCAGGGTGGTCTCCCGCAGCTTGCCGTCCTCCATCAGCAGCCAGCGGGTGATGCCGATCGACTCCAGGAACGGCAGGTCGTGGCTGGCCACGAACAGCGCGCCCTGATACGACTCCAGCGCCGAGGCCAGCTGCCGGACGCTCGCCATGTCGAGGTTGTTCGTCGGCTCGTCGAGCAGGAGCAGTTGCGGTGCCGGTTCGGCGAGCATGAGCGCGGCCAGGGCCGCCCGGAAGCGCTCGCCGCCCGAGAGCGTGCCCGCCTGCTGGTCGGCGCGCGCGCCCCGGAACAGGAAGCGGGCCAGCCGCGCCCGGACCCTGTTGTTCGTGGCGCCCGGCGCGAACCGGGCCACGTTCTCCGCGACGGTCGCCTCGTCGTCCAGGACGTCCAGCCGCTGGGGCAGGAAGCGCAGCGGCACGTGCGCGTGTGCCTCACCGGCCACGGGTTCCAGCTCCCCGGCGACGGTCCGCAGCAGCGTCGTCTTTCCGGCGCCGTTGCGTCCCACGAGCGCGATCCGCTCCGGGCCGCGCAGGTCGAGGATCCCCTCGACGCGTGCCCCGTAGGCAGTCTCCAGGTTCTCCAGGGTGAGCACCTGCCGGCCGGGCGGCACGGCCGTGTACGGCAGCTCGACGCGGATCTCGTCGTCGTCCCGTACGGCCTCCACCGCCTCGTCGAGACGCTCCCTGGCCTCGGCGAGCCGTTCCTCGTGCATGACGCGGTGCTTGCCCGCCGACTCCTGCGCGGCGCGCTTGCGACCGCCCACGAGGATCCTCGGCAGGCTCCCGGACTCGCCGACCTTCTCTCCGTACCGCTTGCGGCGGGCCAGCTTGACCTGGGCGTCGGCCAGTTCGCGCTTCTGCCTGCGCACGTCCGCCTCGGCCACGCGCACCATCCGCTCCGCCGCGTCCTGTTCGACGGCGAGGGCCTCCTCGTAGGCCGAGAAGTTGCCGCCGTACCGGAAGACCTCCCCGGAGCGCAGGTCCGCGATCTGGTCGACCATGTCCAGGAGTTCACGGTCGTGGCTGACCACGACCAGAACGCCGGACCAGGAGGAGACGGCCGTGTACAGCCGGCGGCGCGCGTACAGGTCGAGGTTGTTGGTGGGTTCGTCGAGGAGCAGGACGTCCGGGCGGCGCAGCAGCAGCGCGGCCAGGCGCAGCAGCACCGACTCGCCGCCGGACAGCTCGCCGACCGTGCGGTCCAGGCCGACGTGGCCGAGGCCGAGTCCGCCGAGGGTGACCAGGGCGCGGTCCTCCACGTCCCAGTCGTCGCCGACCGTCTCGAAGTGCTCCTCGGACACGTCGCCCGCCTCGATGGCGCGCAGCGCCGCACGCCGGCCGGCGATGCCGAGCGCCTGGTCGACGCGGAGGGAGGTGTCCAGCGTGATGTTCTGCGGCAGGTAGCCGACCTCGCCCGTCACCTTGACGGTGCCGCCGGCCGGGACGAGTTCCCCGGCGAGCAGCTTCAACAGGGTCGACTTTCCCGAACCGTTGATGCCGACGAGCCCGGTTCTGCCGGGGCCGAAGGAGACGTCCAGGCCGTCGAACACGGGAGTGCCGTCGGGCCAGGCGAAGGAGAGGGAGGTGCAGGTGATGGAGGTTGACATGAGAGCCTCGCGGTTGCTGGGTGCGGTCGGGCGAGCGCGTGTCGAGACACCGCGAGGCGGAAACCGAAGGCCTGGGCACGGAGAGAGGCCCCGAAAAGGGCCAGGAGGCCATGAAAAAAGGCCTGTGCCGGAGGACGGCTCGGACGCCGAGGTCGTACGCCACGCACACCTCACCGGTGTGAACGCGGTGTCTCAGGACCTCAGACGAGCAACGTCCTTCTCCAATCGGCGGCAACAGAACCTCGTACACCGTACGGAGGGCCCGGAAGCGTGTCAACGCGAATTAATCCGCGGACGGGTCGACGCGGGCCGTCCGGGCGCGCACGGGGTCAGCAGGCGTCGCGCATCAGCTCGGCCAGGTCGTGGTCGAGGTCCATGTGCAGGTGCTCCATGCCGGCGGGCACCAGGTCGCGGGTGGCCTCGAGGAAGCGCCGTATCTCGCCGGAACGCACGTGCACGATCGCGGTGCCCTCGGGGGCGTGGAACTCCAGCACCGTGCGGTCGTAGCCGTACGGGCGCACGCGGACGTCGCCGTCGCCCGCCTCGTCGTGCAGCCCGGCCGTGAGCAGTTCGCGGGAGAAGGTCCAGCAGACGTCGACGCCCTCCAGGGTGGACGGGGCCGGGAAGGTCATGCGGACCGCGAACGGGTCGCTCCGGTCGTAGCGCAGCGTGGCGGGGATGCTCTGCATGCGCGGCGCGGCGGCGACGAGCCGCGCCTCTACGGGCTGCGCGATGACGGTGGACAACGCCTTGCTCCCTCGTGACGGCTGGGCGAACTTCCGGGCCGTGCGACCTGGTACTGGAAGAGACGACGGAATCAGTCGATCCGTGCACACGGAGAAGGAGTGACCTCGGTCACCGCGGCCATGGGCGGGGGTGGGGCCGGGCGCACGAGGTGCGGTCCCCTGGACGGCGGCGGGCCGGTGGGCTAGCTTCGCCCGCCATGAGGCGCTTGGGGAGCACGCGACGCAGGGGACGGACGGGCCGGCTGGTGGCGGCGGGGGTGGCGTGCGGGGCGGCACTGGCCGCGCTGACGGTGCCCACGGCTCAGGCAGAGACGTTCGGGGGCCACGGGAGCGTGCACTGGGCCGAGAAGGACAGCGGCAGCCCGCGGGTCCGCTTCCGCGGCCTGTCCGCCGTCGACCGCGACACCGCGTGGCTGGCCGGCACCGCCGGGACCGTCCTTCGGACCACGGACGGCGGGACCAGCTGGCGGAACGTCTCTCCGCCCGGAGCGGCCGACCTGCAGTTCCGGGACGTCGAGGCGTTCGACGCGCGGCGCGCGGTGGTGCTGGCCATCGGTGAGGGCGAGACGTCCCGCGTCTACCGCACCGAGGACGGCGGGGCGAGTTGGACGGAGTCCTTCCGCAACACCGACCCGAGGGCGTTCTACGACTGCCTCGCCTTCTTCGACCACCGCCACGGCCTCGCCATGAGCGACCCCGTGGACGGCAGGTTCCGCATCCTGTCGACCAGCGACGGCGGCCGGTCCTGGCGCGTCCTGCCCGCCGACGGCATGCCGGCCGCCCTGGACGGCGAGGCGGGCTTCGCGGCCAGCGGCCAGTGCCTGGTCACGTCCGGCCCGAAGGACGTCTGGCTGGCCACCGGCGGCGGCGCCCATGCGCGTGTGCTGCACTCCGCCGACCGCGGACTGACCTGGACGGCCGCCGACACGCCGGTACCGGCGGGCGATCCGGCCAAGGGCGTCTTCGCGCTCGCCTTCCGCGACCGCACCCACGGCCTCGCCGTCGGCGGCGACTACCGCCCCGACCAGGCCTCACCGCAGGCCGCCGCCGTCACCGCCGACGGCGGCCGCACCTGGCAGCCCGCCGCCACCCCGCCGCCCGCCTACCGTTCCGGCGCCGCCTGGCTCCCGCACAGCCGCACCAGCGCGCTCGCCGTGGGCCCCACGGGCACGGACGTGACCACCGACGCCGGCCGCACCTGGCGGACCCTCGACACCGGCTCGTACGACACCGTGGACTGCACCGCCGACCGGAGCTGCTGGGTTGCGGGGGAGAAGGGACGCGTGGCCCGCCTGGAACGCTGACAAGGCGGCCGGAACCCGGGTACTCGTCTCCCGGGGAAGGAGACGAGGGGAGCGATCATGCCAGCGGGTTCCAGCTCCAAGCGGGAGCGCCAGTACGAGCACATCAAGCAGAGCGCGCAGGACCGGGGCGAGAGCGCCGAGCGCGCCGCGGAGATCGCCGCGCGGACCGTTAACAAGGAACGCGCCCGCGCCGGCGAGTCGAGGACCGCGAGCCGCAGCTCGCTCGAGGACATGTCGTCCGGCGAGCGCGGCGGCCGGCGGTCCCACAGCGGCTCCCAGGGGCCGACCTACGACCAGCTGTACAACGAGGCGCGGCAGCGGGGTGTCGAGGGCCGTTCCCACATGAACAAGGAGCAGCTGCGGCGCGCGCTGGACGACAGGAAGGGCTGAGCCACCGGGCTCAGCCCGACGTCTGCCGGTGGTGTCCGAGTTCCGGCACCGTGGTCACTCCGGTACGAACATGATCGCGAGCCTGCCCAGCGGCCTGCGATGCGTGGGACGGCCGTAGAGTCGGGGGACCATGACGACCGTAGGCGTACCGGCGGGCTGGCCCGCGACCGAGGAAGAGGCCCGCGCCGTACAGGACGAACTGCGCGGACGGGTCGTGCTCGACGAGCCCGGACCGCCGCCCGGCACGGGGCATGTGACCGGGGTGGACGTCGCCTACGACGACGAACGCGACCTCGTCGCCGCCGCGGCCGTCGTGCTGGACGCGGCCACGCTGGACGTCCTCGCCGAGGTGACGGCCGTCGGCCGGGTCTCCTTCCCGTACGTCCCCGGACTGCTCGCGTTCCGCGAGATCCCGACCGTGCGCGCAGCCCTGGACGCCCTGCCGTGCCCGCCGGGTCTGGTCGTGTGCGACGGCTACGGCCTCGCCCACCCGCGCCGCTTCGGCCTGGCCAGCCACCTCGGCGTGCTCACCGGGCTGCCCGCCATCGGCGTCGCCAAGAACCCGTTCACCTTCACCTATGACGATCCCGGTGCCGAACGGGGCAGTTCGGCACCGCTGCTCGCGGGCACCGAGGAGGTCGGCCGCGCCCTGCGCACCCGGGACGGCGTCAAGCCGGTCTTCGTCTCCGTCGGCCACCGGGTGAGCCTCGGCAACGCCCTCGCGCACACGCTGGCCCTCACCCCGGCGTACCGCCTGCCGGAGACCACGCGCCGGGCGGACGCGCTGTGCCGCCGGGCGCTCCGGGAGGCGGCCGGGGAAGCGAGCCGCCGCTGAGGGGGTCCGGCGAAGTTGGGTGGCGGTTCGGCAGCGCCCCAAAGGTGCGCGGGGCTGTATCGATTTGCGGCTCCGCCGCGTGGGGGACCCCCATCGCGATGGGGGTCCCCCACGGTGGGGGTCCCCCACGCGGGACAGATCGGAATATCACACGTCT
>NZ_JBSFXG010000026.1:0-131436 GCF_053595235.1 Streptomyces sp. NPDC002520
GTCAGAAGTTCGACGCGCTGGCCGCGCACGCCAGTCAGGGCGAGAACATCTTCTTCCTCAAGATGGGCAAGGAGAGGTTCGGCGAGTTGATGGGCGTCGAGACCTTCGTACGTGTCCAGGACACCACGGGCGCGGCCGTACCCGAGAACGACCTCTTCGCCGGACTGCGCTGATCCGCCCGTCCGGCCGGGGCCCGGGAAAGCTCATGGTCCGTACGGCTTGATCGAGCGTGCTCGCACACCTGGAGGCTTGTTCACGTGGGGGCCACTCCGGCGGCCCTTGATCATCAGGATGGCATGACAGGGGCGGGGTGCTCATGGCTGTGTGTTCCGTGTCCCCGCCGCGCCGTGTCGCCGGGCGGCGGTGGGGGCAGGGGCTGAGGGTTCCGGCGGTACATGCTGATACCCGAGTGGTACTGAACGTGATCGGGTCCGCCCGCCCGTTCCTCGCCGGCGAGGATGGCGGCCAAGGAGGGCAGGGCCGCCGCAGGAGGGATGGACGTCGTCGCTGGCGGGCGGACGTGAGGAACGCGAGGTTGTAGGTCGCGGCCAGCCACCCGCCCCTGGCGTGACCTGCGCGGTCGCGTCTCCATGTCTCCCTTGGGGAGCGTTTGCGACACAATGGGGACAAGCCCGGCGGCTCACGAGAAGGTCCCGAAGGGGATGAGCCACATGGCGATTTCGACACGAATTGCACTCCGCGCGGCGGCGCTGGCGTTCTCCGGCGCTCTCGTCCTGACCGGAGGCTGGAGCGGTCAGGCGAGCGGCGTGAGCAGCCCGGCCAAGGCCGGATCCGCAACGAAGGTGACGGTCACCATGACCGAGTTCGAGCTGAAGCTGTCCCGTAAGTCCTTCACACCAGGCACGTACACCTTCACGGCCGACAACGCCGGCAAGACCGTGCACGCCCTGGTCATCGTAGGTCCCGGCGTGAAGGGGGCCCACACCAAGACGATCAAAGGTGGTCAGAAGGCAACGGTGACCGTGAAGCTCAAGAAAGGCAGCTACGAACTCCTCTGCCCCGTGGACAACCACAAACAGCTCGGCATGGATACACATATCCGAGTCAAATGACGGCTGACAAGCGTCGCCCGCCGCCCCCTGGTTGAGCAGCGCGTCACGGGAAGGACCGCGTGGCGGGACTCGACTGGCAGCCGCTACCGGTCGCTTCTCGTGCCCGTCGCCACGGTCGCCGAACTACTGGACGTGGTCGCAGCGGAAGCCGCCATATGGCGGTGTCGCGCCGCACACGTACTTCTTCACACGTACACCTCCACCTTCGTGTCGCCGTCGAGCAGGGTGGCGGGACGCCGACCCGCCACCCGATGGGCCGGTCGGTCCTACCCTCGGCCGCACCCCCGTGGGCGGCTCCGCTGGACCGGGGCGTGGCGCTGCTCCACCCGTTCGAGATGGGCATCGTCGTCCGGCTCTCCGGGGACCGGCTCGTGGCGACGTACGGGAATCGGCTCGCGGCGACGTACTGCGGCGCCTGCGCCTACGACACACCGCTTCCGGTATCGCGACCTCGCTCGGCAATCCGGCCGTCGGGGCGCTCTTCGACACGGGGGTGCACCGGCTGCCGTGACCTTGCCGGCGGCCACCGGGTTCGTGTGTGCGGGCTGGTGGCACGGCTGCGCCGGGCCGGGTACCTCGCGGTGGCCCGTTGATCTCCAGGGTCAGAGCGGCTGGCCGTCGGGGTCGCCGGAGCCGGGCTCGAACGTCGTGCCGAACCCACATACGACAAACTTTTAGCAGCGACCTTCGTTCCGATGTCCCTCAACCGTTCCTAGGGACTGAGCGGAAGTGAGTCCTGTTGCCAGGACTCGTGCTCAGCCGAACGCCCGGAACGGTGTTGGGCGTTCTGGTCCACGGCCGGCCACCGTGACCCGGTAAGCGGTCACCGCCCAGCGCGCCGAGCAGGCGGGCTTCGACGGCGTCGAGGTCCACGCCGCACACGGCTACCTGCTGTCGCAGGTCCTGTCCCTCCTGGTCAGCAAGCGCACCGACCAGTGGGGCGGATCGCTGGAGAACCGGGCCCGATGCTGCTGGACGTGGGCCGCGCCGTCCGCGCCGCCGTCTCCCCGTCCTTCGCGGTCGCGGTCGCGGTGAAGCTCAACTCCGAATCGGCTCAGGCGTGCGCTGTGGCTCTGGCGGCCCGGACGGGCAGGTTGCCGTCGCGCAGGCGGCGGCCGCCGCGTCCGTTGTCCACCGCGACGAGCTCGCTGAGGATGGACAGGGCGCTTTCGGCGAGGGACGCCCCGCCGAGGTCGAGGCCCGCCGGGCCGGCCAGGCGGGCCAGTCCGGGAGCGTCGGCCAGGCGCCGCAGGCGCCTCGCGTGGGTGGCCCGGCTGCCGAGCGCGGCGACGTATCCGGCGGGGCCTGCCAGAGCCACGCGCAGGGCACGGTCGTCGATGCGCGGGTCGTGGCTGAGCGCGACGACGGCGTCGTGTGCGGCGAGCGGGTGGCGGACGATCCAGTCGTCGGGCCGGCAACGGACGACGTCGGCGGTGGTGCCGGTGAACGCCCCGGAGGTGATGTGCCCCGGCCGTGGGTCGAGGACGACGACCTTGCGGTGCAAGGTTCTGGCCAGGGTGGCGAGGACTGCGGCGAGATCCGTGGCGCCGATCAGCAGCAGCCGTGGTCGGCGCGTCAGTTCCTCGGTGAACGCTGCTCCCATGTCGGGCAGTTGGTCGGTTGTGGCTGCTGTGGACCAGCGCTGGGGCGGTCGCAGCCCGACCCGCACCGCGAGCGGGCGGTCCTCGGCCAGGGCTGTGCTGATGGCGGAGTGGATCGGCTCGGGGGGTGCGTGCGTGATGAGGACCCGCAGTTCGCCGGCGCAGGCCGGGGCGTCTTCCCAAGGCAGCAGGTCCTCCCCCGGGTTGACGGCGGTCATGTGGGGCGGGGCGCCTGCCAGGACGGCGCGGGCCCTGTCCAGGACGATGCCCTCGACGCAGCCGCCCGACAGCGAGCCGCGCCATGTGCCGTCGTCGGCGACGGCCATGGTGGCGCCCAGCGGTCGTGATCCAGGACCGTCCCGGCCCACCAGGCGGGCCAGCACGACGGACCGGCCCGCCTGGCGGTGGGTGTCGACGAAGGGCCAGACTTCGCTCAGCACGTGTGCCTCCTGGTCAGGTGCCGGGCCGGGCCGAGACGGCCGCGCTCGGGGTGCCGGCCGGTGCGGGCGGCTCACTGTCCGGCCGTTCTTCGACTACGCGGTCGAGGCGGATGGGCAGGGTTCGCCGACGCAGGCCGGTGGCGTGCCAGACGGCGTTCGCGATCGCGGCTGCGGTTCCCACGGTGCCGATTTCACCGACACCCTTGACCCCTGCCGGAATATCGGGCTCGTAGTCGGGTACGAAGTCGGCTTCGACGTCGGGTACGTCGGCGTGTGCGGCGATGTGATAGCCGGCCAGGTCGGTGTTGATGTGGCGTCCTGTGGCCGCATCGCGCACGCCTTCTTCGTGCAGGGCCGTCGACAGCCCCATGATCATGCCGCCGACGAGCTGGCTGCGCGCGAGCAGTGGGTTGATCACGCGGCCCACGGCGAACATCCCCAGAAGCCGGCGTACCCGCACTTCGCCCGTTGCCGGATCCACGGTCACTTCGCAGAACACGGCGCTGTAGGCGTGCCGTTCCATGAGGGGCAGCTTGCCGAGTGCCTCCGTGGTGTCGTACGAGGCCGTCAGGGGCGGTGCGGCACCGTCCAGTCGGGAGCGGAGCTTGGCCGCGGCCTCGGTGATCGCCCACGTCCAGGAAGCGGTCCCCCGGGATCCGCTGGCGCCCCACGCGGGACCGAGGTCGCTGTCGGCGATCAACAGGCGTACCCGTTCGGACGGTACGCGCAGAGATTCCGCCGCCACCGCGGTCAGCGCGGTGCGCGCGCCCTGGCCGATGTCGCTGGCACCGACAGCCACGGTGAAGGTCCCGTCGGTCTCGGCGGTGATCGATGCCGACGAGGGCAGCGCCCCCGCGGAGAAGGACGTGGCCGCCAGCCCGGTGCCGACGAGGAGATGTCCCTCCCGCCGGGTTCGCGGCCGGTGGTCGCGGGTGGCCCAGCTGAACCGGCGGGCGCCCTCCGTGAGGCATGCGACGAGGTTGCGGCGGCTGAAGGGCAGACCGGTGACGGGGCCGACGGCGGGTTCGTTGCGCAGCCGGAGTTCGAGGGGGTCCATGCCCAGGCGCTCCGCGATCTCGTCCATGGCGGATTCGAGGGCGAACGAGCCCGGAGTCGTGCCGGGCCCGCGCACCGAGTACGGCGGCAGGATGTCGATCGGCACAGCGGTGCGCCGGGTGCGGATCGCCCGTGCCGCGTAGAGCGTGTTGGTGAGTTCGGTGCAGTTCTCGAGGTAGTCCGCGAGCTTGGAGATCTCGAAGGCCGCCGTGTGGTCGATGGCCCGCAGCCGGCCGTCGGGGTCCGCTCCGATCCGTACGCGCTGGTCGGTCGCCGGGCGCATCGAGACGATCTGGAACACCTGGGTGCGGGTCAGGGTGACGCGTACCGGCAGGTCGAACATCTTCGTGGCCATCACCGCCAGGACCAACTGGGGGCCGCACGTCCCCGACTTGGATCCGAAGCCGCCGCCGACGTGGAGGGACTGGACGCGCACCTCCTTCGGGTCCAGGTGGAACAGTGTGGCCACCGTCATGGCGGCCAGGAAGGGCGCCTGGTTGGAGTCGACGACCTGCAGACGCTCGCCGTCCCACCAGGCGGTCGCGGAGTGCGGCTCCATGGCGGCGCCGTGTTCCTCGGGGGTGACGTAGCGCTCGTCGACGACCACCGCGCTCGCGGCGAGTTCCGCGTCCACGTCGCCGACGGTCGCGTCCTCTCCGAAGTGCGATGTGGCCGGGCGGGCGGCGGGATGGTCGGGCGAGAAGTCGACGTCGTGCGGTTCCTCGTCGTACGTCACCCGCAGTGCCATGGCCGCCGACCGGGCCTGCTCCGCCGTCCTCGCGACCACCAGCGCGATCGGCCGGCCGGAGTGCGGGATCTCCTCGCTCTGCAGCAGGTGCATACCGCCGTCGGGGCCGAAGAACGATCCCGCTTCCGGGTTGAGCCGGGGCGCGTTGCGGTGGTCGATCACGCCCAGTACGCCGGGCATGGCCAGCGCCGCGGAGGTGTCGAGTTCGCGGATGCGTCCGCGGGTCACCGTGGAGGTGACGACCCAGCCGTGCGCCAGGTCGCTCACCGGCTCGTCCGCGGCGTAGCGCACCGCGCCGGTGACCTTGGCCGGTCCCTCCACCCGGGGCCGCGATGCGCCGATGGCTCCCGGTGGTGGTGCGTTCGTGCCGGCCGACGGGGCGGGTGGTGTCGGGGTCGGAGGTGTCGGGGTCGGAGGTGTCGGGGTGGGGCTGGTCGGGGTGGGGCTGGTCGGGGTGGGGCTGGTCGGGGTGGGGCTGGTCGGGGAAGCGTCGTCCATGTGGTGATCTCCTTCAGGACGTGTGACGGGACCGGTTCGTCACTCGGCCCGGTGGGCGAGCTCGGTCAGCACGGCCACGACGAGGTTGCGGGCCAGCGTGACCTTGTACGCGTTGTCGGGCAGCGGCCGCGCGACGGTCAGTTCCGCGTCGGCGGCGGCTCGGAAGCGGTCGGGGGTGGCGGGCGCGTCCCTCAGGGCGGTCTCGGCGGCGTGGGCACGCCAGGGCCGGGAGGCGACGCCGCCGAGCGCGATCCGGGCACCTCGCACGACGCCTTCGCGGACGTCCAGCGCGGCTGCGACAGACACGTTGGCGAAGGCGTAGGAGGCGCGTTCGCGGACCTTGCGGTAGCGCGATCGCGGGCTCGCCGCGCCGGCCGGCAGGGTGATGGCGGTGATCAGGGCGTCGCGGGGCAGCGCCGTTTCCCGCTGCGGGCTCTCACCGACCGGCAGGTAGAACTCGGACAGCGGGATCTCGTGGGTCCCGTCCAGGGTCTCGCAGTGCACGCGGGCGTCGAGCGCGGCCAGTGCCACGGTCATGTCCGAGGGATGGGTGGCCACACAGTGCTCGGACCAGCCGAGGATCGCGTGGTTGTGGTGCTCTCCGGCGATCGCCGAGCAGCCGCTGCCGGGGCTGCGCTTGTTGCACGGCTGGGAGAGGTCGGCGAAGTACCCGCACCGGGTGCGCTGCAGGAGGTTGCCGCCGACCGTCGCCATGTTGCGCAGCTGCCCCGACGCGCCCGCCAGCACCGCCTGGCTGAGGGCCGGGTACCGGCGGCGCACCTCGGGGTGGGCCGCCAGATCACTGTTGGTCGTCGTCGCACCGACGGTGAGATCTCCGTCGGATGTCTCCCGGATGCCGTCAAGTGGCAGGCGGCGCACGTCCACGAGCCGTGTGGGTGTCTCGATGCCGTCCTTCATCAGGTCGACGAGATTGGTGCCGCCTCCCAGGAACCGGGCGCCGTCGTCGGCGACCAGAGCGAGAGCGTCACGTACGTGTGCGGGCCGTTGGTAGGTGAACTCCTTCATCCCGTCGCCTCCGTTCGGGACGCGGTCTCCAACACGGCGCGGACAATGGACGGGTACGCGCCGCACCGGCACAGGTTGCCGCTCAGCCGCTCGCGTACCTCGGCGGCGTCCAGCTCGGGTGCCGGTTCCTCGGGTGACACGTCTGCGGTGACCGCGCTGGGCCAGCCCGCCGCGTGCTCGGCCAGCATCCCGGCCGCGGAGCAGAGCTGCCCGGGTGTGCAGTACCCGCACTGGAAGCCGTCGAGCTGGACGAACGCCTGCTGCAGCGGGTGCAGTTCACCGTCAAAGGCCAGCCCCTCGACCGTCGTGACGTCCGAACCGTCGCCGGCGACCGCCAGCGTCAGGCAGGACACCACGCGCCGGCCGTCCAACAGGACCGTGCACGCGCCGCACTGTCCGCGGTCGCAGCCCTTCTTCGGTCCTGTGTGACCGGTGTTCTCACGGAGAGCGTCGAGCAGTGTCCTTCGGTTGTCGATCTTCAGACGATGCGTCAGACCATTGACGCGAAGAAGAATTTCACTGTGGGTTTCGTCTGTCATTCCGCTCCTCCTTCCTCGACTCAACAAGCCTGCGAATTACAAACCCTGGGGGACGACTGAGATTCAATCAGGTCGCCTGCGCACCTTCTTTGCCCGATAGTCGCGAAGGCTTGCACAATGCTCTCCGCCGTCTCACAGGGGCAGAAAGGAACGTTGGACCTGTCCCCGTCCTCGGTGTATCAATCGGACATGCTGGATGAGCTCCGGACCCTGCTGGCGCGTCACGCCCGAGCCGACGCGACGACCGCCGTCGAGGGCGTGCTGATCGGCCGCGAGGAGTCGCAGGCCTCCCATGCGGCCATGAGCGGAACGGTCATGGCGCTGATCGCCCAAGGCACCAAACGTCTCGCGCTGGGCGAGTACGTGCACGAGTACGGCCCCGGCCAGTACCTGGTCGCATCGGTGGACCTACCCGTCTCCGGTCACTTCGTCGGGGCCACGGCGGACCGGCCGGCACTGGGACTCGGCCTGCTCCTGCGGCCTTCGGAGGTCGCCGAGATGATGCTGCGGGCCGCGCCCGGCAGTTTTCCGGCGAACGGCACCGCACCCCCGGCCATCGCCGTCAGCACCGCGTCCGACGAACTCCTCGACGCCGCCGTGCGCCTGGTGCGCCTGCTCGACCGGCCGCGGGACAGGGACATGCTCGCCCCCCTCGTCAAACGTGAGATCCTGTGGCGCCTGATCACGAGCGAACAGGGGGCGACGGTCCGCCAGATCGGTCTCGCCGACAGCAAGCTCTCGCACATCGCCAGAGCCGTGCACTGGATCAGGGAGAACTACAGACAGCCGTTCCGGGTGGACGACGTGGCAGAGCTGATCGGAATGAGCACATCCGCCTTCTACCGGAATTTCCAGGCCGTCACCGGAATGAGTCCGATTCAGTTCCAGAAGAAGATCAGACTCCATCAGGCTCGTCTTCTTCTCGCGGCACATCCGAGAGACATCGCATACATCGGATACCGCGTGGGATACGACAGCCCGTCCCAGTTCAGCCGGGAGTACCGGCGTCTCTTCGGCGCGCCGCCCAGTCAGGACGCGATGCGATTCACGGTCGCCGACGCAAGCAAGTGACCGGCTCGCACACGCGACCGACGGGCGGAATACACCAGGGCGGGAGGCAGGTTGCGGTACACGGTCCTGCTGGAGACCACTTCTTCGAACGCCTTCCGCAACTGCGCGAGCCTGTGACGACTCGGAGAGGCCCGGTGGGCCCGGGCGTAGGGTCCTGCACCGCTACCTGCGCTGGCGCCGTCCGCCCTCCCGAAAGGATGGACCTGAAAAACGGGATTCGTGTGCCGACCCCCTTGTGTGATCGCACTCCCTGTGAAGACGGATGGCCCGGGGTTGACGCGGACGTCGACCCGGCGAACCGCCCCGGTCGGCACTAGAAACCCGGCGGGGTCTCCGCCCAGACGCAGACCGCCGGCACGTCGCCCGGGTTGCTGTAGCGGTGCGGTACGGAGGAATCGAAGCTGACGCAGTCGCCGGGCTGGAGGCGGTAGTGCACGCCGTCGACCCAATAGTCCAGTTCCCCGCTCACCAGCAGGCCGGCTTCCTCCCCACCATGGGTGTGCGGGTCCCCACCCGAGGAGGCTCCCGGGGCCACCGTCAGCATCATCATTTCGAGCTTGCCGCCGTGCTTGGGGTTGAGGAGGGCGTAGGTCACCCCCTCCACTCCCGCCCGTGTGAGTTCGACGCGTTCTTCGGGACGGGTGAGTACGCGGCGTTCGCGGTCGATCGCATGGAACAGATGGCTGAGGGTGGTGCCGAGGGCGTCGACGATCGTCCGCAGTGTGTTGATCGTCGGGCTGTTCACATCCCGCTCGACGTTGCTCAGATAGCTGCGGGACAGCCCCGTCCTCTCCGCCAGCCGCTCCAGCGTGAAGCCCCGTTCCAGCCGCTCGCGCCGCAGGAAGTGGCCGATGCCCTCGCTGTCCGGGGACGTGGACGCGGCCGGGGTGTGCCCGTCGGTCGACACAGATCTACCTCCAGTAAACAGAACGCAGCGTCCAGCATAGTGTTTGCGGCGACGGTCTCAAATAATCTACTGTCCGTCGTATATACACGTCACACACCTTCTGCGGTCCCCCACGTGGCCGCCTCCCGGAGAAGCCGATGGAGCACGACATGCCCCAAGGCGGACATCAGCCCCGGCAGCTGCCGGAGCTCCGTCTCGACCAGAACGCGCTGGAGCACAACGTCCGGCTCATGGCGGCCTGGTGCCGCGATCGCCGCGTCGAACTGGCCCCTCACATCAAGACCACCATGACGCGCCCCATCGTCGAGCGGCAGCTGGCCGCGGGGGCGTGGGGCGTGACGGTCGCCACCGCGACGCAGGCCCGTACAGCCCTCGAGTGGCGGGCACGGCGGGTGATCATCGCGAACCAGGTCGTACACCGCCACGATCTCGCTCTGCTCAGGCGGCTGCTCGACGAGACGCCGGAAGCGGAACTGTACTGCTTCGTCGACTCCCCTGCCGGGGTCGACCTCGCCCGGTCGGCCATGGAGGGCGGACATGCCCCCTTGCGTGTCCTCATCGACATCGGAGCGAGAGGAGGACGCACGGGTGTCCGCGAGCCGGACGCGGCCGGTGAACTGGCCGAGGCCGTTCAGGCGTCCCCCGGTCTCCTCCTTGCCGGTGTGGCCGGCTACGAGGGCGTCCGTCCCAACCGGAGGGACGCCGACACCCTCGCGGCCGTCGACGGGCACTGCCGGCGGACCGTCGCCGTGTTCCGCGACCTCATGCCGCTCTTCGAGACCGAACGGCCCGTCTTCAGCATGGGCGGCTCCGCGTTCCCCGACAGGGTCGTCCACGCCCTGGCGGAAGCGGCACTGGTACCCGAAGACGCGCCGATGGTGGCCGTGCTCCGGTCAGGTTGCTACGTCACCCACGATCACGGCACGTACGAGCACGTCTCGCCCCTGCCGGGGCTCGAAGCGGCGCTGACCGTGCGTGCGGTGGTGCTCTCCACGCCAGAGCCAGGGCGCGCTGTCGTCGGCGCCGGCAAACGTGAGCTGCCGTACGATGCCGGCCTGCCCGTACTGGTCGGCGCGCGCGACGCGACTGGAGTGCCGCGCCCCGCGGCCACGGCGACGGCAGCGCACATCTACGACCATCACCTCGTCCTCACCGACGTGCACGGCCTGCACGTCGGCGACGAGGTCGACCTGGGCATCTCGCACCCCTGCTCCGCCTTCGACCGCTGGCCCGACATCACGGTCGTCGACGCAGAGGGCCGGCCGCGCGACGTGTGGCATCCGCGGTTCCACTGATCGCACCGACCGATGGCCGCCGGCCCTGCACCGGCTTCTCACACCGTCGATGGACGTCAGGCGGACTCCCCCTCGCCCAGGGTGTCAGCTTCCTCTGACCGGAGCGTTCACAACCAGTTCGACACCACGCCGGGGGCGGGACGCCGATCCCGATGTCCCACCCCCGACGAAGGCCGGGAAGTGCTCGGCCTTGCGCCTATGACGCCTATAGCGCCTATAGCGCCTATAGCGCCTATAGCGCCTATAGCGCCTATGCAGGCGGCGGCAGCCCTAGACCTTCGAGTCCCGCTTCCACTCCTGGGCGAGGAGCCCGAGCAGCACCTGGTCCAGGAACTCACCCATCACCCAGGCCGAGGAGCGCAGCACGCCCTCGCGGACGAAGCCGTTGCGCTCGGCGGAGCGCAGCATCGCGACGTTGTCCGACAGCGTCTCGATCTGCAGCCGCTGCAGGCCGCGCACGACGAACCCGTAGTGGCACAGCACCGCGACCACGTCGGTGCCGTAGCCCTTGCCGCGGGAGGACGGCAGCAGCCCCAGCCCGATGTGCGCGAGCCGGTTGTGGTTGTCGATGCCCCACAGCGTCGCGGTGCCCACCAGCGTGCCGCCCTCCAGCTCCACCACGGAGAACGGGACGTGCTTCTGCTCCTTGTCGTCCACCACGAGCCGCGGGTCCTTCGAGCCGGGTGTGATCGGCCGCCACGGCCCGCCTTCGGCCCGTGAGGCGTTGACCACGTCGTCGTAGAGCTCGGCCCGCAGGATCGGGATGTCGTCCTCGTGCCGGGCCCTGAGCCCGACCTTGCTACCTCTCAGCATGCGAGCTTCCTATCCGGCCTGACCGGCCGGCGGCAAACCAATATGCGGTCGCCTCCCAGGCGTAGTGTGCCGGGTGGTGTCGGCCCTGGGAGTTGGGGCCAAGTGTGGCTGTTTGGGAGGTAATGACATGGTTGCTGGTCGTGTTGTGCGGTTCGATGGTGCGCGTGGCTATGGGTTCATCGCTCCGGTCGACGGCTCCGAGGACGTCTTTCTGCACGTCAACGACCTGCTCATTCCCGAACAGCAGGTGCGGGCGGGCATCACCGTCGAGTTCGAGGTCGAAGAGGGGGAACGTGGGCTCAAGGCCTCGTCCGTGAGGCTGGCTTCGACGACGAGCGGACGTTCCCCGTCACCGGTGAGTGGCGTGGGAAGGGCCGCCTTCCCGGGCGGCGCCCAGGAGTTCGACGGGGACGACTCGATATGCGATGTCTTCACGGCCGCCGAGTACACCCACAGGGTCACCGAGATCCTGCTGTCCGCCGCCCCCTCCCTGACCGGGGAACAGATCGTTCAGATCCGCCGCGCGATGCTCCAGTTCGGCAAGGACCACGGGTGGACCGAGGAGTGAGAGCCGGATTGCCGGCAGGAAGAAGAAGCAGCGCGCGCCCACTGTGGTCAACGGGCGCCCCGTGACCCGCCGTTCGCCTGTCGGGCCAGGAGGTCGCGCAGCTCGCGGGCGTTCCGGCGGCTCACCGCGAGGATCTGGTCCCTGATGCGCACCGTCAGATTGCCGCCGTCCAGGCGGAGTTCCTCGATGCTCGCGAGACAGACCAGATACCGCCGGTGGATACGGACGAACCCGCGGGAACGCCAGCTCTCCTCGAGTGTGGCCAGCGGGGTGCGGATCAGGTGGCTGGCGCCCTGGCGGGTGTGCACGCGCGCGTAGTCGCCCTGGGCCTCGACGTGCGAGATGTCACCGATGTCGACGAAGCGGGTCACACCGCCGAGTTCGACCGGGATGTGGGAGACCTCGGAGTCCGGGGCGGGGGCCGGAGCACGGCCGGGACGGCCGGTGGCGGCAGGAGCGGCGGCGCCCGCGGCGGCCGAGTGCGGGGTCTGTCCTGCGGCGATCACCTCGGTGACCCGCCGAACGGCCTCCGAGAACCGCTCCTGCCGGATCGGCTTGAGCAGGTAGTCCACGGCCTTGAGGTCGAAGGCCTGAACCGCGAAGTCCTCGTGGGCGGTGACGAACACGATCAGGGGCGGGGCCGCGAATCCGGCGAGCAGGTGAGCCATGTCGAGACCGCTGAGACCCGGCATGTTGATGTCGAGGAACACCACGTCGATGCCCTCACCCCCGCCCTCGCCGCCCCCCATGGCCCGGCCCAGCCTGCGCAGCGCCTCGGTGGCGCCCCGCGCCCCTTCGACACGGCCCACCCGGGCGTCACGGCCGAGCAGGTACAGCAGCTCCTCCAGAGCCGGTTGCTCGTCGTCGACGGCGAGCACCCGCAGGCCCATGACAGCGTCTTCCCGGCCCGGCACATGGTCCCGGCGCTCCGTGTCGGCCGTGCTCCAGTCACCCATCCGCCCATGCCCCCTCGGCATACATCCGGTGGCCCACCCGCCCGGGCCCGATCGATTCCTCACCGTGCATTGTGGGTCAGACCGTGGCTCGAGCCCCCTCCACGTGCCGCAGACGGCCCTCCGGGGCGCGATCCCTGAGGCGCGGCGCCCCCGGCCGTGACGCCGAGGCTGGGGGTGAACGTCCGCATTGGCATCGATTGGGGGCGGAAGCCCGTTTATCGGTTGCCTTGTCGGATCACCCGCGAGGGCCTACTGACCGGGCTACCGACTAGGCTACTGACTGGTCGTCAATTTCAACTACTGAGCAGAAATTGGCGGTCGGTGACACTCTCGCGCAATGATACGATCACGCTCGTTTGTAGAGCGGGCAAGTCGGCATCCCCGACTACGGGGACGGTCCGGGCGGAGACCCCGGCGCGGGCGGTCCGCCGGTCCACCCGCGTTGACGGGAATTCAGCAACTGGCCGTCGGTCGCCTGAAGAGAGTCTTATGACGCATTACATACCTGACCCGGTGTCCTGGGTTCTCCTTGCCGCGGTCATCGCCACCATCGCCCTGATCGTTCGTCAGCGCAAGGCGGCTCGAGGGCTCCGGCAGGACATGGCGGGTCTCCGGGATCACTACTCCGAGCTGGAGAACCAGTACGCGCAGAGCGTCGAGGCCGCTCAGGAGCGTGCCGAGGACGCGACGAAGACCGTACTGAAGTCGGCGATGCGGACCCTGCAGGGTCTGGCCGCGGAGCAGCAGCTCATCGTCTCCCGGCTGCAGACCAAGTACGGCGAGTCGGTCATCCTCCAGGATCTCCTCGAGATCGACCACACCAACTCCCAGTTCGGCCGCCGTGCCCAGTCCATCGCCGTCCTGTGCGACGGCTGGCTCGGCCGGCAGCGCGACATCGCGTCGGTGTACGACGTGGTCCGCAGCGCGCAGGGCAGGATCCGCCATTACCGACGGGTGGAGATTCTCTCCCAGGTCGACTTCGGCGTGACCAGCCGTGCGGTCGAACCGGTCGCGCTGGCCCTCGCCGAACTCCTCGACAATGCGACCAGCTATTCCAGCCCCGACACGGTCGTGGAAATCAATATTCGCACCGTGCCGAAGGGCATTTGCATCGTCGTCGACGACGCCGGCGTCGGCATGAACGACGAGGAGCGGGCGCGGGCGGAGAAACTCCTCTCCTCGGAACGCGTCTCCGGTGTCTCCGCGCTCGGCAATCCGCCGCAGTTCGGCTTCGCCGTGATCGGTGTGCTCGCGGAGCGTTTCGGCTTCGAGGTGTCCGTCGACTCCTCCTCCCCGTACGGCGGCGTCCGCGCGGTCCTGCTGCTGCCGCACGATCTGCTGACCAGTGCCCCGGAGCAGAAGGAGCCCGCGCCGATCGTGTCCAACGTAGCCTCCGCATCGGCCCCCGGCGGTCCCGAGCCGCTGGCGGGCACCGCCACCACGTCCGACGGCCTGCCCAAGCGGCGCCGCAAGCGGCCCATGGCCATCGTCCCGGGCGGCACCTCGGCCGCTCCCGCTCCCGCCCGCACGGGCGCGGAGTCGGCGGCGATCATGGGCGCCTTCCAGCGGGGCACGCAGTCGGGCCGGGCCACGCACGGGGACACGGCGGAGAAGACGAACACCACACGTGGTGCGAGCAGTGAAGGGCATGATTTCTCGTGAGCGACGACCTGTCATGGATGCTTGACAGCGCCCTGGAGATTCCCGGGGCTCTGCACGCGGTCCTGATCTCCGCGGACGGCCTGCTGATGGCCCGGACCAGTGAGTTCGAGAGGGACAACGCCGACCGGGTGGCCGCAGCGATGAGCGGGGTGCAGTCGCTCAGCCGTTCCCTCGGGTTCTTCTGCGAGGGTGTCAACCAGCAGTGGCGGCAGACGCTGGTCGAGTTCGACGACGGCTGGGTCTTCCTGATCTCCGCGGGCGAGGGCGCCTACCTCGGTGTCTCCGCCTCGCCCGACGTCGACATGGCGGACATCACCTTCCGGATGCAGCAGCTCGTAGGCCAGCTCGGCAAGGCGCTCATGACGCCGCCGCGCGAGAACCTCGGCGCGCCGTCATGACCGGCTTCGGCGAACTCGAGCCGCAGACGCCGGGATTAGTGCGACCGTACGTCATCACCAAGGGGCGCGGGCTGCCGGACGAGCAGCAGCTGTCCCTCATCACCCTGGTCACGGCGGCGGCCGACCACCAGCAGCGGCCCACCCGCCTGTCACCGGAGGAACAGAACCTGCTGGAGCTGTGCTCCGCCGGCTATCTCTCGGTCGCCGAGATCGCGGGCCACACCCAGCTGCCGCTCGGCGTGGTGAAGATCCTCCTCGCCTCCCTCACCGAGGGCGGTTACCTCATCACCCGCCCGCCGGTGCAGCGGGCCCCTCTCGCCGACAGGGACATCCTGGAGGAGGTGCTGAATGGTCTCAGGGCCAAGTTTGGATGAGGCGGCGTACGTCCGCGACGGTGCGACCCAGACCGCCGTGAAGATCCTCGTCGTGGGTCACTTCGCGGTCGGCAAGACCACGTTCATCGGGGCGATCTCGGAGATCGAGCCGCTGACCACCGAGGAGACGATGACGCGGGCCGCCGAGGCCATCGACGACCTCAAGGGTGTCCAGGGCAAGACCACCACCACGGTCGCCATGGACTTCGGGCGTCTCACCATCAGCGACCGGGTCGTGCTGTACCTGTTCGGCACGCCCGGTCAGCAGCGCTTCGTGCAGATGTGGGAGGACATGGCACGCGGCGCGCTCGGCGCGCTCGTGCTCGTCGACCCCGAGCGGCTCGCCGACTCCTTCGCCGTGATCGACCTGATCGAACAGTACGGGCTCGACTACGCCATCGCGGTCAACCACTTCCAGGGCTCCCCGCTGCGCGACGAGGCCGCCCTGCGCGACGCGCTGGACCTCCTGGACGACACCCCCGTCGTCACCTGCGACGCGCGAGACGAGAAATCGTCGGCCGAAGCGCTCATCACCCTCGTCCGGCATCTGCAGGACCGCGCCCACTAGGAGCAACAATGGACGCTCAGACCACCCCCGTGCCCCCGCCCGGGTGCCCGGCCCACAACTCCGGGGCCCGAGTCCCTCTGTACGGTGCCGAGTTCGCGGCCGACCCGCAGGCGTACTACGCCTATCTGCGGCACTACGGGCCCACCGCGCCCGTCGAGCTCGCTCCCGGCGTGGAGGCCACCCTCGTCACCGACTACGCGGCGGCACTGCAACTCCTTCAGGACTCGGCGTCGTTCCGCAAGGACGCGCGCCGCTGGCGGGATCTCGCCGAGGGCAAGATCCCCGCGGACAGTCCGGTCGCTCCCGTGCTGGCGTACCGGTCCAACGCCATGTTCAGCGACGGCGCCGAGCACCTGAGGCTGCGTCAGGCGATCACCGACAGCCTGTCCAAGGTGGACACCCGCCGGGTCAGCCGGTCCGCCGAGCGCATCTCCGACTACCTCATCGCGCAGTTCGCCGACCGCGGTTCGGCCGACCTGATCGCCGACTACGCCAAGCAGCTGCCGCTGTTCATCTTCAACGAGCTGTTCGGCTGCCCCGCCGGCATCGGCGACCGGGTGCTGTTCGGCATCACCGGCATGTTCGACGGCGTCAACGCCCAGAAGGCGATGGGGGTGATGTTCACGGCCATCGGCGAGCTGGTCGCCCTCAAGCGCGCCCAGCCCGGCGAGGACGTCACCACCTGGCTGATGCAGCACCCGGCCCGGCTGACCGACGAGGAGATGGTCCACCAGCTGGCCCTGCTCCTGGTCGCGGGCAACGAACCGCTGCGCAACCTCATCGGCAACACCCTGCACCGGCTGCTCACCCACGACGCGTACGCCAACCAGGGCGGTCTGATCGACGAGGCGATCGACGACACGCTGTGGGAGAACCCGCCCATGTCGAACCTGGCGGCCCACTACCCCGTGGCCGACATGGAGTTCGCCGGGCAGCAGCTCCAGGCCGGCGACCTGATGCTGGTCAGCTTCGCCGCCGCCAACACCGGCCCGGCGCTGACGGCCGCCCGGCAGGCCGGCAGCAACCGCGCCCACCTGGCGTGGAGCGCGGGCCCGCACGCCTGCCCCTCCAAGGACCCCGCCCGGCAGGTCACCGTCACCGCCCTGGAGAACCTGCTCAACCAGCTCCCCGACGTCGAACTCGCCGTCCCCGCCGACAGCCTGATCTGGCGCCCCGGCCCCTTCAACCGCGGGCTGGCCACCCTGCCCGCCCGGTTCACTCCGGCCCAGGCAACGCGCCGGCCCGCCCCGCAGCCGGCCGACCGGCCGACCGCGCGCCAGGAACCGACGGCGGCAACGTCAGCGGCCGGCAGGAACGAACGCGGAGGCATGTGGAGCCAGTTCCTCAACTGGCTGAAGGGGTGATTCACACAACACCCGTCAACTCCACACGAATGCATGACGATTCAACAGCGAGGGTAGTGAGCAACGCGTCACATTGTGTTGCACATGAGTCGAAGGAGGTTTCGTGGACCACATATCCAACGATGCCTTTCCCATACGACGCCCCGTCGTCGTGCATCCTCGGATACCCGCCCTGACCGGCGGGTATCTTCATGTTCCCGGCGGCCAGGGGCGGGTGGCCCGATGACCGCCCGTCGCGGCGGCGTGACGGCCGCCCTCCCCGACGCCGACACCCTCGGCGGTCACTCCGTACGGCAGTTGCTGCGGCTGTGCGAGACCTCGGGGCTGAGCGACGACGACGCCACGGCCTACGCGGACACCCTGCTGGACGCGCTGAGCACCGTGGCCCAGCGTCCCCTGGACCTCCCGCCGCCCAGCCTCTCCTTCCTCTCCGACGACCACTCGCCGGTGGAGTTCTCGCTGTCCTTCCTGCCGGACGAGGCCCCCACCCTGCGCGTCCTGCTGGAACCGGGGTACGGCGCCGGCACCCTGGCCCAGAACGGCCGTGCGGGACTGCGGTTCCTCCGCGAGGCGGCAGTGCGCTGGAACTTCTCCACCGACCAGGTCGACAAGCTCGAGGACCTCTTCTTCCCCGACTCCCCCGAGGGCCCGCTGGCCCTGTGGTGCGCGCTGGAGCTGAGACCCGGCGGGGTACCCAAGGTCAAGGTGTACCTGAACCCCGCGGCCTCCGGTCCGGACCGCACCGTCGACACCGTGCGCGAGGCACTGGACCGGCTCGGCCACCGCAAGGCGTTCGATGCCCTGCCCGAGGCCGACCGCCCGCTGTTCTTCGCCCTGGACCTCGGCGACTGGGACGAGCCCCGCGTGAAGGTCTACCTCGCCCACCACGACCTCTCGGCCGCCGAGGCCGGAGGCCTGAGCCGGATGGCCGGCGGCCCACCGGCCGCGCAGACCGAGGAGTTCTTCCGCATCGCGGCCGGACTCGTACCGGGCCTCGGCGCGGACGGCGACCAGGACGAACGCCTCACCCGGCGGCCCGTCCAGTCCTGCCACGCCTTCACCGAGACCAGGACCGGCCTGCCCAGTGGCTTCACCCTCTACGTCCCCGTGCGCGACTACGCCAGGCACGACGGCGAGGCCCTGGCCCGCGCCACAGCCCTGCTGGAGGACCAGGGCATCGACGCGACACCGCTGCGCCATGCCCTGTCCGCCGTCACCCCACGGCGGCTCGAGGACGGCGTGGGACTCATCGCCTACCTGTCCGTCGCCCACCAGGCGGGCCGGCCGCCGCGAGTGAGCGTGTACGTCTCCTCGGAGGCGTACCGGGTCCGCCCGCCCGCTCCCCGCCCGCTCCCGGAGACCGTCGCCGCGCGTTAGCCGGACACCACCCAGAGGGGAGCCGTACGCCGAGAACGCCGCACCGCTCCCCTCGGCACCACACGACGTCCGTCGTCACGGCGGACAAGGCCCGCAAAACGACGAACGGGGCCCGGACACGCGGCGAGAACCGCGTGCCGAACCCCGCACCGACCGCTGTGCGCCGACCGCGTCACATGGCGCGCAACTCCCGCAGGTACGACCCCACGTCGACCTGGATCGAGGCACCCTCCCGGTCCCCGTACTGGCCCGCGATGCCGCTCAGGTGGCCGGCGACCTCCTTGTGCATGACCTCCGGCTCGGGCAGCGCCGACTCGCCCGCGCTCACCCGGGCCACCCAGCGCGACTGGGCCTCCACGATCCGGGTGATGGAACCGTGCGGGCGGACGAGCCCGATGAAGGACAGACCAGGGTGGTCCGGCGCGAAGACGCGCTGGTACAGCTCGACCGTGCCCTGCGGGCCGACGGGGCAGCCGTCGGGCAGGAACGGGAAGGCCATGCGGTAGCCCGTGCAGTACACGATCGCGTCGGCCTGTTCGGAGGTGCCGTCGGTGAAGACGACCCGGTCGCCGTCGAGCGAGTCGATGCCGGGCCTGGGTATGACCCCGCCGTGGCGGATCCGGCTGAGGATCTCGTCCGAGATGGTCACGGCCGAGGCGAAGATGGGGTGGTCGGGGTCGGGCAGGCCGTAGTCGGACAGCTTGCCCCGCGCGGTGTGCAGCGCCTTCTCGATGAACTCGCGCTGCTCCTGCAGGTTCATCGCGGTCCACCACGAGGCCTCGGCCACCTCGTCCAGGGGCATGCCGAAGAGCTGTTTGGGCAGGATGTGCAGCCCCCGGCGCACCGACAGCACGGTCCGGTCGGCGTGCCGGGACAGGTCGGCGGCGATGTCCACCGCGGAGGCGCCGAGGCCCACGACCACCACGCGCCGGCCGGCGAAGTCGCTGCCGTCGCGGTAGTCGTACGCGTGAAGAATCGTTCCATCGAAGCGGTCGGCGCCGGGCGGCGGAGCCGGCATGAACGGTTCGGTGTTGTGGCCCGAGGCGACGACGACGTGGGCGAACGAACGGGTGCTGCGGGTGCCGGCGGCGTCCCGGCTCTCCACCGTCCAGGAGCCGTCGGCCGCCCGCCGCACGGACTCCACCGTCGTCTCGAACTCGATCCGGTCCGTGACGTCGGCCCACTCGGCGTATCCCCGCAGATAGGCGGCGATGTCACGGTGGCCGGGGTAGACGGGATAGGACTCCGGCATCGGATGGTCGGCGTAACCGGTGAGATGCTTGGTGGAGTTGAGGTGCAGCGAGAGGTACCCGGGACCGCTCTCCCCCGCCTCCGGTCTGCGCCAGATCCCGCCGACACCGCCCGACTTCTCCAGGCAGACGAAGTCGACACCCTGGGACTTGAGCGCGCGAGCCGCCGCCAGCCCCGACAGGCCTGCACCGATGACACACACTCTCACGGATTCCCCCACAGGTCGGACACCTTCCTTCCGTATCCCGCACTGACTGCCCATCGGGCACTCCCCGCACACGCGTCACGGCAGCGACAAGGATCACAGGAGGCGTACTTGCGTGATCGCGCAGTGGGTGAAGGACCGCCCTGACCTGCGGATGCTCCGCGCCACGCCGGCCGGGTGGTCCTCCCGGCCGGCTCGGACGGGGCCTTCAGTCGCCGGTCCGTTCGATCGCCGGTCCGGCTGTCACGGCGCCGTCGGCGCGGGGCGGCGGGCGACGGCACCTGGCGGCGAATCCAGACACCGCGTCCGGTCGAGCGGGGACCACGCGTGCAGGTCCTCCGTCCTGGGGCGCACCGGCCGCCGCGATTGCCCCTCTCCGCAGCACTTTTGCCTCACCCCGCAGAACCCGTGCTCTCGGTTGTTGCGCCGCGAATCTCCTCTTTAGGGTCCGCAGCAGAGCGAAGCAGGAGGTTGCGTTGGCGACGACGAAGTGGGGTACGTCGACTCTCCCCGTGAGGGATCGCGCTGACGCCCTGCGTCAGACCATCAGGGATCAGGTGGTCCCCGTCGAACTGGTGCTTCCCCACGTGGCGTTCGGCGCGCGTCCTGTCCGCTCAGGGGGAGCCGGCGGGACACGAGGCGCAGGACCTCACGGGACGCCCTCCCGCCGAACGTGCCCGTCGGTTCGTCGGCGAGCAGGATCGCGGGGGCGCCGACCAGGGCTCGCACCGACGGGGCCCGTCGTGGTTCGGCGGCGGAACCTGACAGCCGACACTCACCTGCCTCTTCCGTACGGCGGACGGTCAGGCCACTCGTGAGGCGGCTGCGGCGACGGACGGACTCGCCGCCGACGGCCCCGTCGGCAGATCCCACCACCAGCCGACCACCCGGGACTCCACGGGCACGCCGGCCGCGTACGCCTCCTCCGGCGGCTGCGCGGTGATCCTCGCCCGTTCCGCGACCGGACCCGCGTAACGGCTGGTGGCCATGGTGAAGTCGAGGTTCGCGCGTACCCAGAGGCCGAGGTCGATCAGGTAGGAGAGGAGCGCGGGGCTCGCGGACTCGGTGGCCTCGTCACGCAGGCGGACGAACAGCCCCATGATCGAGTTGCGGATCCGGACCGCGTCGTCGAGCACGGCCTGAGACGAGACGCGCGGCCGTCGCCTGGCCAGCAGGTCCAGCAGACTCCTCTCCCCACCCGGACCGGACGCCTCCTTGTGATGGGAGAAGATGTCGTTGTCGAGTGCGACCAGGACGGCCGCCATCTCGGTGAGGGCGCGGACGGCGGGTGTGCCCCGCTCCTCCGGTCCGACGCTGTACCCGTTGACGTACCCCAGCAGGGCCAGGCTCGACTGCATCGCGCCGTTGCGCAGCCGTAGCAGCAGGTACTCGTCGAGGGTCTGCGGAGACTCTCCGTCCTGCCGGCAGGCGCGTTCCCACACGAGGGCCGAGAAATACGAGCGCAGCGTCTCGATCCACTCGCCGCGCTGCGCGAACGTGGCCGTCTCCGCCAGCCGGGCACCGATGTCCCGAAGGGCCACGGCATAGGGATTGCCGGGCAGCGCCCGTATGTCACCGGTCTCGGCGACGCGGTGGAGTGCGGCGAGGAAGCTCGCCCACTCCGCCACCGACTCCTGGGGGGCGAGGTCGCAGTAGGCGTCGTCGAAGGCGAACAGCCAGCTGTGATAGTCGGCGAACACGGACAGTTCGCGTTCGCGTCCACGGGGAGCCACTCGCGCCACGAGGAGACCGGGGTGCATCTCCTGGAACGCGGTGCGGAGTTCGGCGCCGTCGGGGATGCCGTGGCGGAAGGCCCAGCGCACGGTTTCCTCGTCGAGAAGCTCAGCCATCGGGTGCACTGCCGGGTAGACCGGGCAGTAGAAATTCAGCTGGGGGAGCCGTCTGAAGGGAACACGCATGACGCACCGCCTCATCGTGATCGAAGTGTTGTCGCCCCTTGCAGGTAATCCTTCGTGTCAGCCGGCAGAACGGTTCACCAGTCGGCCGTGAGCGGCACCAATGGGCAGCCGATCGCGGTTCGACGGGCAGAGTCCCGCTTCCGCACCACCCTCCAGGTGCTCACAGGTAGTGGAATATTCAATGACCCCCGCGGGTTCTACGCGTCGAAGGAGGTCAGAGTGGAGATCACGTACTACGACCACGGAACCGAGGCGGAGCGCTGGGAGCGCGCGCAGAAGTTCTTCGAGGCCAAGGACTACGCGAGCGCGGCTCGGGTGCTTTCCCGCCTGGTCGAGGAGGTGCCGGAGCAGACCGGACCGCGGCTGCTGCTGGCCCGCTCCTACTACCACTCGGCCCAGCTGCGCCGAGCGGAGGCCGAGCTGCGGACCATCGTGGAGCGCGACCCGGTGGAGCACTACGCCCGGCTGATGCTGGGCCGCACGCTCGAGCGGCAGGCGCGGCACGACGAGGCGGAGCAGCACCTGCGCATCGCCGCGGCCCTCGCGGGTGACTTCCCGCAGGACTGAGCAGCACGCGCTGGGCCCGGTTCCCGTCAGGGGACCGGGCCCTTCGCACGTCTCGGGCCGACGGGCGCCGGTGGCACGGGCCGGCGCGGTCGCGCGGAGCGGCGGGCGGTCATGGCATCCTGACGCGATGGCACCCAGTGATCGCGCGCACCTCGCCGAGCGGGTCGAGGAACTCCTCGCCGCCGGCGGCCCCTTGCCCATCGTCGCGGCCGGACAGCCGGTGCTCCGGCAGGGCACCGAGCCGTACGACGGTCAGCTCGCACCCGCCCTGCTGGCCCGGTTCGTCGAGGCCATGCGCGCCACCATGCACGCGGCTCCCGGCGTCGGCCTGGCCGCCCCGCAGGTGGGCGTGCCGCTGCGGATCGCGGTGATCGAGGACCCGGCGCCGGTGCCCGAGGAGGTGGCGGTGGTCCGGGGCCGGGTCCCGCAGCCGTTCCGGGTCCTGGTCAACCCGTCGTACGAGCCCGTCGGCACCGCTCGGGCCGCTTTCTTCGAGGGCTGTCTGAGCGTGCCCGGCTGGCAGGCCGTCGTGGCCCGGCACGCCGAGGTACGACTGCGCGCCCAGGACGAGCACGGCGCCGACGTGGACGAGGTGTTCACCGGCTGGCCCGCCCGGATCGTGCAGCACGAGACGGACCACCTGGACGGTGTGCTGTACCTCGACCGCGCCGAACCGCGTTCCCTGTCGACGAACGAGGCGGTGGCGGCGCGCTGGGCGCAGCCGACCCCGCGGGCCGCGGCCGAGGCA
Source organism: Streptomyces sp. NPDC002520 (assembly GCF_053595235.1). Lineage (NCBI taxonomy): Bacteria > Bacillati > Actinomycetota > Actinomycetes > Kitasatosporales > Streptomycetaceae > Streptomyces > Streptomyces sp. NPDC002520. Next base: position 23,025 of record NZ_JBSFXG010000026.1, read on the forward strand.
CTCGGCTTCGAGCTGCCGTGACGGCTTCGAACTGCCGGAGCCGGGAGGTCACTTGCCCCGGTAGGCCTCCAGCAGTCGCAGCCAGACCTCGCTGAGTGTCGGGTAGGACGCGACCGCGTGCCAGAGGCGGTCGACCGGGACGCGGCCGGCGACGGCGACCGTCGCGGAGTGGACCAGCTCGCCGACGCCGGGGCCGACGAAGGTGACGCCGCGCAGGATTCCCTCGTCGAGGTCGACGACCATGCGGGCGCGTCCCTTGTAGCCCTCGCCGTACAGGCCCGCGCCCGCCACCGAGCTGAACTCGACGTCCACGGCACGGACGCTGTGGCCGGCCTGTTCCGCCTCGGCGAGGGAAAGTCCGACGGCGCCGGCCTCGGGGTCGGTGAAGACGACCTGGGGTACGGCGTAGTGGTCGGCGGTGGCCACGTGGGCGCCCCAGGGTTCGTCCCGGAGCGTGCTGCCCGCGGCGCGGGCACCGATGGCGTCGCCGGCGATGCGCGCCTGGTACTTGCCCTGGTGGGTGAGGAGGGCGCGGTGGTTGACGTCGCCGCACGCGTACAGCCAGTCGGTGCCGGTGACGCGGAGGGTGTCGTCGACCTCCAGCCAGGAGCCGGGTTCCAGGCCGACGGTGTCGAGGCCGATGTCCTGGGTGTGCGGGATGCGGCCGGTGGCGAAGAGGATCTCGTCGGCCTCGATGCGCTCGCCGGTGCCGGTGACGGCCACGACGGTGCCGTTCTGCCGGCTGACGGACTCGACCGTGGTGCCGGTGCGGATGTCGGTGCCCGCTTCGGCGATGGCCTCGGCGACGAGCTCGCCGGCGAAGGGCTCCATGCGGTTGAGCAGGCCCTTGCCCCGGACGAGCATGGTGACCTGGGAGCCGAGGGCCTGCCAGGCGGTGGCCATCTCGGTGGCGACGACACCGCCGCCGACCACGATGAGCCTGTCGGGCGCCGCCTTGGCGCTGGTGGCCTCGCGGCTGGTCCAGGGCTTGACGTCGGCGAGGCCGGGCAGGTCGGGCAGCTGGGCCTGGGTGCCGGTGCAGACGGCGACGGCGTGGCGGGCGGTGAGGGTCGTGACCGTGCCGTCGGGGGCGGTCACCGTGACCGCGCGGGGGCCGGCGAGGCGCCCATGGCCGCGGTACAGGTCGGCGGAGATGCCGTTCAGCCAGGCGACCTGGCCGTCGTCCTTCCAGTGGGAGGTGTATTCGTCCCGGCGAGCGAGGACGGCGGGCGTGTCGAGGGGGGCCTGGGCCGCCTGGGCGAGGCCGGGCAGGCGGCGCGCGTCCGCCTGGGCGATGACCGGCCGCAGGAGAGCCTTGCTGGGCATACAGGCCCAGTACGAGCACTCGCCGCCGACCAGCTCGCTCTCCACCACGGCGGTGGTGAGCCCCGCGGCGCGGGTCCGGTCTGCGACGTTCTCCCCCACGGGCCCGGCGCCGAGCACCACGACGTCGTACGCGATCGATTCCGTTTCCGTCATGAGGTCAGTCTGATGGGTGACGGACACGAGGGCCACACGGGTACACGCGCGGGACGCCGGCGTGCACGCAGGGAACAGAGGTGGCGCTCGGCATCGGAATAGACTGCCGGGCGGTCGCGTTTGCGCCCGTGGCACAACCCCACACCCGGAAGAGGGAAACACGCCATGAGCAGCACTGTGGAGCTGACCAAGGAGAACTTCGACCAGATGGTGACCGAGAACGAGTTCGTTCTCATCGACTTCTGGGCGTCCTGGTGCGGGCCGTGCCGTCAGTTCGCACCGGTGTACGAGAAGGCCGCCACGGACAACCCGGACCTGGTGTTCGGCAAGGTGGACACGGAGGCCCAGCCGGAACTGGCGCAGGCCTTCAACATCCAGTCGATCCCGACGCTGATGATCGTCCGGGACCAGGTCGCGATCTTCGCCCAGCCGGGCGCACTGCCGGAGGCCGCGCTCACGGACGTCATCGGGCAGGCGCGGAAGCTGGACATGGACGAGGTCCGCAAGAGCATCGCCGCCCAGCAGGAGCAGGCCGAGTAATCCCCGGTCAGGGGAGAAGCTGTTCGCGGGTGCCGCCCGCGGTGCGTCGTGCGCCGCGGGCGGCACCCTTGTGCACCGGCGGTCGCGTCAGCTGGACGCGCGACGGACCAGCGACGCGCCCAGCACCTTGCGGACCTCGGGCTCCCCGCCGGGGTCGTGCACGGCGCGGTCCACGAATTCCGCGAGGTCGCGCCCGGAGGGCAGTTCGATGCGGACGGTGCTGAGCCGGGGGCGCAGCAGCCGTCCGAGCATGAGGTCGTCGGCGCCGACGACGGCCACGTCCTCGGGGATGCGCAGGCCCTCGTCCTGCAGGGCGCGCATCAGCAGCATCGCGTACTCGTCGTTGTACGCGAACACCGCGTCGAGGCCCGACTCCCGCCAGCGGGCGGCGAGTTCGGCGGCGGACTCCTCGGTGCAGGCGAGCGGCAGCTCGGTCACCGTCGCGTCCGTGTCGCGGAGGGCCTGGCGCACGCCGGTGAGCCGGGGCGTGGAGAAGGCCTCCAGACCTGGCTCCTCGGGCACGACCACGCCGAGGCGACGCCGGCCGCGGGCGTGCAGGTGTGTGCCCGCGCAATGGCCGACGATGTCGTGGTCCATGAGCAGGGCGTGCGCCCCCTCGACGCGTTCGGGGCCGAGGGTCACCACGGCCCGGGCGCCGGCCCGTTGGAGGACCGCTACGCCCTGCGGCCCGAGTCCCGAGCCGGGCACGAGGACGGCGACGGGTCTCAACTCGGCCCAGGCGCGGGCGGCTTCGTCACCGTGGAGGCCGATGGTGCCGTACTGCACGACGGTGTAGTCGAGGCGGCCGAGGGCCGACTGGAGTTCGTCGACGAAGCGGCGGTAGAGGGGGCCCACCGGGAACGCCGGGGCGGGCATCAGGACCATACGGCTGTGTCCGGCACGCAGGCTGCGTGCGGCCGCGTGCGGCACGTACCCGAGTTCGCGCGCGGCGTCGTGGACGCGGCGGCGAGTGGCCTCGCTGATCCGTACGGAGCTGGTGTTGTTGAGGACGTAGGAGACGGTCGCGCGGGAGACTCCGGCCAGGCGTGCCACATCGGCACTCGTGGGCGTGTTCGGTAGCTGCACCATGACAGTCCGCATCCTGGCAGAGGGGCCGATGCGGGGTGCGGGCGGGGCGACGTCGTTGACCACTGGACGAAAGTACGCGAGCGGCCCGGAGCGCCGGGGCCGCACGTGTCCGGGCAGGGAAGCCCCGCGTGGCTCACGCGGGCGACCGCGTGCCCGTCACGCGCGCGACGAGGTCGAGCCACCCTTTCTCCAGCCGCTCCATGGGCATGCCGCACTGCTCGGTCAGATGGTGGATGAGGGCGGGGTCGAGGTAGGCCAGCAGTGTCCGGGCGAGCAGTTCGCTGTCGCCGTCCGGGACGATCTGCCGGAGCAGCATCGTGACGTGTGTGCGCAGCGCCAGGACCGAGGGGTGGGAGAACCGCTGGCCCGGCTCCGGCTGCGCGGCCAGCTGGAGGTCCAGCTGCTCGGCCGAGCGGTAGAGCACCGCCACACCGAACGCCCGCAGCCGTTCCACGGGAGGCGCTCCGGGGCCCAGCGGGGGCGGGCCGGCGAGGAAGTCGGCCTGGAGCTGCCTGGCGGAGTGGTCGAGGAGGGCCGTCAGCAGCCCGGTGCGGTCGCCGAAGCGGCGGAAGACCGTACCCTTGCCCACCTGGGCGGCCGCGGCCACGGCCTCCATCGTGACGCCGGCCGCGCCGTGCTCCGCGATCAGGCGTGCGGCGGCCTCCAGCAGCCGGGCCCGGTTGCGGGCCGCGTCGGCGCGCAGGCAGGGCTCCTCGGGCCCTCGGCCGACTTCCAGCAACTGAGGCGTGTCGAGGGGTTCCTGGGGCTCGGGGAGGGGCGGCAGGACGCTGGACATGAAGCCAGCGTAGAGCATCGGGAACAAAACTGGACCGCGGTCCGGTTAGTCTGCTAGAAAGTTAAACGGACCTCGGTCCGGATTCTGACGGCAGTGTTTCACCTCTTTGGAGTCACCCCATGTCTGCTCGCATCCTCGCGCTCGTCGGCAGCCTTCGCGCCGGTTCGCACAACCGTCAGCTCGCCGAGGCGGCCGTCAAGCTCGCCCCCGAGGGCGCCGAGGTCTCGGTCTACGAGGGCCTGGCCGAGATCCCCTTCTACAACGAGGACATCGACGTCGAGGGCAACGTTCCGGCCGCCGCCGCGAAGCTGCGTGAGGCCGCGCAGGCCGCCGACGCGTTCCTGCTCTTCTCCCCCGAGTACAACGGCACCATGCCGGCCGTCCTGAAGAACGCCATCGACTGGCTGTCCCGCCCGCACGGCGCCAGCGCCTTCACCGGCAAGCCCGTCGCCGTGATCGGCACCGCCTACGGCCAGTACGGCGGCGTGTGGGCCCAGGACGACGCCCGCAAGTCCGTGGGCATCGCCGGCGGCAACGTGATCGAGGACATCAAGCTCTCGATCCCGGGCTCCGTGGTCCGCTTCGCCGAGACCCACCCGGTCAACGACGCCGAGGTCGCCGGCCAGCTCACCGAGGTCGTCACCCGTCTGCACGGCGTCGTGGGCGAGATCACGGCCGCCTGACCCGCCCGCACCCGCGAAGGGGGCCGGAGCCTCACGAGGCTCCGGCCCCCTTCGCATCCCGGCCCCGTCCGCCGGCCTCACTCGTCGAGATACGCGTACCGGCTCCCCAGGTCCGCGGTCACCACCCTCCCCTCCCGGACCTGCCACTCCTGTCGGCCGTCGACCTCGTGGCTCACGACGAACAGCCCCACGACCCGGTCCCCGTCCTCGTCGAAGGCCGGCACCCGGGCGAGCACACGCACCTGGTCGAGGACCGCGCCGACGTCCTGCGCACGCATGTCCGCGCCGAAGAACACCACGCTCCGCCAGGCGCACTGGCGCTCCGGAAACGTCCAGCCGCCCCGGTACACGGGGTCGGCGTCGACGGCCGACGTGATCGCGCGGATCCGTGCGAGCTGGGGATCGTCGCACTCCAGCCAGCCCCGGATGGTGACATAGACGCCCATGACCGGCCCTCCCGAGGAACCAGGTGTGCTCAAGCCGTACTCCGGCCACGGCTGTGACGTTACCGTTCGGTAGACAAGGTGTCCGGTGGGTTCCGGAGGTGCTCCCGTCCATGATGTCCGACCGCGCCGCAGGCCTCTCGGAGTCCGTTCACGCCCTCGCCGCCGGGGAGGTGACCTCGCGCACGCTGGTGGAGCGGGCGCTGGCCCGTATCGAGGCCACACAGCCGACGCTGAACGCGTTCCGGGTCGTACGCGCCGAGGCGGCGCTCGCCGAGGCGGAGGCCGCCGACCGGGAGCTGGCCGCCGGAGAGCGGCGCCCGCTGCTCGGCGTACCGGTGGCGGTGAAGGACGACATGGACGTGGCGGGCGAGCCGACGGCGTTCGGCTGCCGGGGAGACTTCCCGCCGGTCGCCGAGGACGGGGAGGCGGTGCGGCGGCTGCGGGCGGCCGGGGCCGTGATCGTCGGCAAGACGAACACCTGTGAGCTGGGACAGTGGCCGTTCACCGAGGGCCCGGCGTTCGGGGAGACCCGTAATCCGTGGCACACCGGTCACACCCCGGGCGGTTCCTCGGGCGGTTCGGCGGCCGCCGTCGCCGGTGGGCTGGTCCCGGCCGCGCTCGGCTCGGACGGTGCCGGTTCGGTGCGGATCCCGGCCTCCTGGACCCATCTGATCGGCATCAAGCCGCAGCGTGGGCGCATATCCACATGGCCGCGCGGCGAGTCCTTCCAGGGCATCACGGTGAACGGCACCCTGGCCCGTACCGTCGCCGACGCGGCGCTGCTGCTGGACGCGGCGGCCGGCAACCACGACCGGGACCCGCACCGGCCGGCCCCGCTCACGGTGTCGGACGCGGTCGGCCGCGATCCCGGCCGGCTGCGCATAGCCCTGTCCCTGAAGCCGCCGTTCACCGCCGTACCCGCCCGCCTGCGACCGGAGGTCCGGGCCCGGATCCTCGAACTCGCGGAGAAACTGGCCGGGTTGGGGCACACGGTGGAGGAGGCCGACCCGCCGTACGGGCAGATCGGGCTGACCTTCGTGCCGCGCGCCACCGCCGGCATCGCCGAGTGGGTCCGTGACGCACCCGACCCCGCGCTGCTCGACCCGCGCACCCGCGACGCGGCCCGGCTCGGCCGGCTGCTGGGCGGCGCCCCGCTGCGGGCGGCCCGGCGCGCCGAGACGGTCCTGCACCGGCGGATCGGCGCGTTCTTCTCCTCGTACGACGTGGTCCTCGCCCCGACGACGGCCGCGCCGCCGCCCGAGATCGGCGCCATCCACAAGCTCGGCGGGCTCGCCACCGACCGGGCGATGATCGCCGCCTGCCCGTACGCCTGGCCGTGGAACGTGCTGGGCTGGCCGGGAGTGAACGTGCCCGCCGGCTTTGTGGGCGACGGCCTCCCCGTGGGCGCCCAACTGCTCGGCCCCGCCGACAGCGAGCCGCTGCTGGTCTCCGTCGCCGCCCAGCTCGAGGCAGAGCTGCGCTGGTACGAGGAGTGGCCGCGTCCGCGGGGCGGACCGGCGACCGCGGCCGCATGAGGTGACTGCCGGTCGACGCCTCGCCGCCGGTCGACGCCTCGCCGCCCAGCCCCGCCCCAACCGCCTTGCATCATCCGCCATGCCCCACCCGTCCTGCCCACCCCGGCCTCCCCACCGCACCTGACGCCGGACGGCGGGCAGGCCCTACTCTGTGGCCATGGACGATGCGTCGATGGTCGGGCTCATAGGGCGCGTGACGGGGACGATCGGACCGGGGCTTGTCGGCGAGGTGATCGTCCGGGTGCGCGGCGGCGCGGAGCACTTCCTCGCCTACGCGGCCGACAACTCGGCCCGGATCACTCCGGGCACGGTGGTCATGGTGGTCGAGTACCTGCCCCCGCGAACCGTCTACGTCAGCGCCGCCTACGACAGTTGAGCATGCTCCGCCCCAGGTGAGGGCGGTACGCGTCAAGATTGCAACAAGGGTGCGTCAGTATCTTCACGCGGGCCTGGCGCAGGCGCACACTCCCTTCGTTCGGTGCCGAACGGGCACCATTCAAAGGGGGCGTATGCCGATGGTTGTCGGCGTCGTTGCGGGGGCGGTCGTCGTTGCCGTCCTCGTGTTGATCGGTCTGTTCAAGATGATGTGGCGGGTCGCCGAACCCAACGAGGCGCTCATCATCTCCGGTTCGACGCACCGGACCGAGGGGCTCGAGGAGGGCATGGGCTTCCGCATCGTCACCGGGCGCGGCACGCTGGTGCTGCCCGGCGTGCAGGCGGTGCGCAAGCTCTCCCTCGACCTGAACGAGACCGAGCTGCAAGTGGACTGCGTGACCCACCAGGGCATTCCGCTGAAGGTGCGGGGCGTGGTCATCTTCAAGGTGGGCGACGACTTCGTCTCGGTCGCCAACGCCGCCCGCCGTTTCCTGGACCAGCAGCGGCTGATGTCGGAGCGGGTCCACAACGTCTTCGCCGGTCATCTCCGGTCCATCGTGGGCGGGTTGACGGTCGAGGACATGATCCGCGACCGCGAGAAGCTCACCGGACAGACCCGGGCGGCCTGCGGTGCGGAGATGGAGAAGCTCGGTCTGATCGTCGACTCGCTGCAGATCCACGAGATCGAGGACCCGACCGGGTACATCCAGAACCTGGCGATGCCGCACGCGGCGGCCGTCCAGCGGGACGCGCGCATCGCACAGGCGGAGGCGAACCGTCTGGCCACCGAGGCCGAGCAGCAGTCGTACGCCCGGATGGCGGAGGCCACCCGGGACAGCGAGATCCTGCAGGCCGGCTACCAGGCCGAACGGGACAAGGCGGCGGCATCGGCCCGGCAGGCCGGACCGCTCGCCGACGCGGCCGCCCGGCAGGAGGTCGTGGTCCAGGAGACCCGGGTCGCCGAGCTGGAGGCCCACCGCAGGGAGCAGCAGCTCCAGGCGGACGTCCGCAAGCCGGCCGACGCCAAGGCCTACGAGAAGCGGACGCTGGCCGAGGCCGAGCGTGACGCGCGGATCTCGGGGGCCGAGGCCAAGGCGAAGGAGACGGAGCTGGCGGCCGCGGCCGAGGCCACCCGGGTCAAGACGGCCGCGGGTGCCGAGGCGGAGGCCACCAAGACCCGGGGTTCGGCCTCGGCGGCGGCGACCCGGGCCACCGGTGAGGCCGAGGCCGCCGCCGCACAGGCAAAGGGGCTGGCGGAGGCCGAGGCGGCCAAGGCGAAGGGTCTCGCCGAGGCGGAGGCCATCAAGGCCCGTGCCGCCGCCCTGGCCGAGAACCAGGAGGCGGTCGTCGCCCAGCAACTCGCCGAGAACTGGCCGGAGATCGTCCGGGCCGGCGCGTCGGCCTTCGGCAACGTGGACAACATGGTACTGCTCAACGGCGCCGACGGCATGGCCGAGTTGTTCGCCAAGGCGCTCACGATGGGCGGTACGGGCCTCGGCCTGGCCCGCCAGTTGCTCGCCTCCATGAACCAGAGCGGACCGGCGGCGAAGGGCACCACGCCGTCGCTGGGCGGGACGACGGCATCTCCGCCGTCGCAGAAGGTCCCTGTGGAACAGGAGGGCTAGCAGGTCCGGCCGGCGGCCGAGTCCGTCCGGCCCGCTCATGACGGCCGGGGTCCCCTCACCAGGGAGCCCCGGCCGTCGGGCGTGACCCCTGGATGTCGCGGTCCAACCGCCGAGGCACCGGGCGCCCGTTGAGTCTCCGAAGGGGACCACTAGGGTGCGTCCCGTGAGTACGACTACCGAAGAGAACGTCCCCGGCCGCCACGGCCCCCACGCCACCACCGAGGCCGACCCGCGCGAGGTCGGCCGGGTGCGCACCGAGTACTCCCCCGCGCACGACGGCGACCCCGACCCGGGTGAGATCGTCTGGACCTGGGTGCCGTTCGAGGAGAACGACGGACGGGGCAAGGACCGCCCGGTACTGGTCGTCGCCCGGGAGGCCGCGGGCACCTTCCTCGCCGTCCAGCTGTCCAGCAAGCGGCACGACGGCGACCGGGAGTGGGTGGCGATCGGCAGCGGCCCCTGGGACCGGACGGGCCGCGACTCCTGGGTGGACGTGGACCGCGTACTGCGCCTGCACGAGGCCGGCATGCGGCGCGAGGCGTGCGCCCTGGACCGCATGCGGTTCGACCTGGTCCGCCGGCGCCTCCACCAGCGCTACGGCTGGACCTGACCGGAGCGACTCGGCGGGACCCGTCCCCTACGGCATGACCCGGGCGCCCCGGCCGTATCCGGCCGGGAACTCCCAGGCGAACGCCTCCCGGACCGTCGCCCCGGGCGTACGGTCCAGCACACCGAACACCACATGTTCGAACGTGTGAGCGAATCGGCCGCCGGGACCGAGCAGGGCCCGGAACGCGCCCGCGACGTGCGCCGGGTCGTTCTGGAAGACGCCGCAGCCCCACGCGCCGAGCACCAGTCGCCGGTAGCCGTGGGCGGCGGCGGTCTCCAGGACGCGCTCGGCACGTGAGGCCAGGGCGGCCGGGACCTCGCCGGTGCGCTCCGGGGCCGTACGCCGGATGACACCCGCGTTGGGGGCCGCCGCCGTCAGGAAACCGACGGGGTACGGCTCCGCCAGCAGCCGGCCCCGGTCGTCGCGGAAGACCGGAACGGCCGGGCTGTGGATCACCCGGTCGGAGTAGAACGGGTCCCGGTGGGCGCGGTGGTGGTCGTAGAAGGCGCGAGCCTCCAGCAGGCACGTGTGCAGTGCGGAGGCGCGGCACAGGGCCTCTTCCTGGGCCTGCGCGCCGTTGAGGTAGCCGCCGCCGGGATTGCGGGCCGAGGCGAAGTTCAGGGCGGCCACCGGGGCGCCGGCCAGCCGGCGGGCGGCCTCCAGGGTCCTCTCGCCGGTGACCTCGAAGAACGTGTCGGATTCGGGCGCGCCAGGCTCTGACACCGGCGCCGGCACCGGCTCGGGGCCGTACATCCGCGTGCCGGCCCGGGCGGCCTCGATCGCCGCCGCGAGGGACACATCCTGGCCGCTCGGGGCCCGATACCGCCCCGCCTCCACGATCTGCTCGGTCTCCGCCGCCATCCCGCGCAGGCGCGCGCTCACGGCGCCACCCCCGTAGGCGCCGCGATCGCGGCCCGCGCGATCTCCCCCGTCGTGCCCATGCGTGAATCCTGGGCGATGCTGGTCATGCGGTGCAACGGAGTTTCCCGGGCCCGGACCGGGCGGAAACACGCAAGGAAGCGGAGATGACCGATCCCGAACGTCCCGTTGCACACCCTTGTGCGATGCGGATCGAGGGTCTTGGGTTGGACGAGCGCCTGCCCGGCCCACCGAATATCGGGCCCGCGGCATGGTGGAATCTCAGGAGGATCCCGACATGTCCGACTCATTCAACGATGGTGGTGACTGTACCGAGTCTCGCACCGCCGTCACCGAAGCCGAGGTGGACGCCCTGGTCCAGGGCATCTGCTTCAAGACGGGCCCGCCCCGCACGGTCGGGGTCGAAGTGGAATGGCTTGTTCAAGAGCTGCGTCAGCCGCAGCTCCCGGTGACACCCGAACGACTCGAAGCGGCCTACGCCACCCTGCGGACCGTGCCCCTGAAGTCGCCGCTGACGATCGAACCCGGCGGCCAGCTGGAGCTGAGTTCGCCTCCCGCCTCCTCCCTCATGGAGTGCGTCGAAACCGTCTCGGCCGACCTGGACACCGTCCGCGCGGTCCTCGCCGAGGACGCACTGGGACTGGCCGGCGTGGGTCACGATCCCTGGCACGCACCCCGCCGGTTCCTGCGCGAACCGCGCTACGACGCCATGGAGACGTACCTCGACCGCACCGGCAGTGCCGGCCGGCACATGATGTGCGCGTCGGCCTCCGTGCAGGTCTGCCTGGACGCCGGGTACGAAGGCCCCGGACCCCTCGGGCACGAGCGGCGCTGGTGGCTGGCGCACCAGCTGGGCGCGGTCCTGGTGGCCGCGTTCGCCAACTCCCCGCTGTCCGGCCGCAGACCCACGGGCTGGCGGTCCACCCGGCAGCGGATGTGGATGGAGATCGGCCCTGGCCGGGCCGGGGCTCCCCCGCCGGACGGTGATCCGCGCGCGGGCTGGGCCCGGCACGTGCTGGACTCCCCGGTGATGTGCGTACGCCGCGACAGCGGGCCGTGGGACGTGCCCGAGGACCTGACCTTCCGCGAGTGGACCCGCTCGCGGGCGCCCCGGCCGCCCACCCGGGCGGATCTCGACTACCACCTGACCACCCTGTTCCCGCCGGTGCGTCCGCGCGGCCACCTGGAACTGCGGATGATCGACGCGCAGCCCGGCGACGACGGCTGGATCGTGCCGCTCGCGGTGACGGCGGCGCTGTTCGACGACCCGGAGGCCACCGAGGTGGCGCACCAGGCCGTGAAACCGCTGGCGGAGCGGTCCGTGAACCTTCCCGCGCCGCACAACCCGCTGTGGGTCGACGCGGCCCGGTACGGCCTCACCGACCCGGAGATCCGCGGGGCCGCCGTCACCTGCTTCACGGCGGCGCTGGAGGCCCTGCCGCGGCTCGGCGCCACCCCCACGGTCGTCGAGGCCGTGGCGGACCACCTGAACCGCTACGTCGTCCGGGGCCGCTGCCCGGCCGACGACCTGCTGGACGGCCTGCACGGCACGGCCCACCGTGCCCCAGGGACGAAGGGACTGCGCACATGACCGCCCCGGAGACCGGGACGCCCGCGGCCGACGCGGAGACGCTGCGCGAGCGCGCGCTCGCCTCCCTCACCGCCGCCCGCGCCCGCACCACGCTGCTGACCAGCTGCGTCGAGGACCCCGACCTCACCGCCCAGCACTCTCCGCTGATGTCACCGCTGGTGTGGGACCTCGCCCACATCGGCAACCAGGAGGAGCTGTGGCTGCTGCGGACGGTCGGCGGCCGCGAGGCGATGCGGCCCGAGATCGACAACCTGTACGACGCCTTCGAGCACCCGCGCTCCGAGCGCCCCTCGCTCCCGCTGCTGGCACCCGAGGAGGCCCGGAGGTACGCGGCCGAGGTGCGGGGGCGGGCCCTCGACCTGCTGGAGGGCGCGGACTTCCACGGCACCCGGCTGACCGAGGCCGGCTTCGCCTTCGGGATGATCGCGCAGCACGAACAGCAGCACGACGAGACCATGCTGATCACCCATCAGCTGCGCAGCGGACCGCAGGCCCTGACCGCACCCGACCCGGAGCCGGTGCCCGTCTTCACCGGACCTGCCGAAGTCCTCGTCCCCGGCGGCCCGTTCACCATGGGCACCTCCACCGAGCCGTGGGCGCTGGACAACGAACGCCCGGCCCACCCCCGCGAGGTGGCACCGTTCTGGATCGACACCACCCCGGTGACGAACGCCGCCTACCAGGCGTTCATCGAGGACGGCGGCTACGACACCGAGCGCTGGTGGACGCCGCAGGGCTGGGCGCACATCCGGCAGCACTCGGTCACGGCGCCGCTGTTCTGGCGCCGGGACGGCGGGCAGTGGCTGCGGCGCCGCTTCGGCGTCACCGAGGTGGTGCCGCCGGACGAGCCGGTGCTGCACGTGTCCTGGTACGAGGCGGACGCCTACGCCCGCTGGGCCGGGCGCCGGCTGCCCACCGAGACCGAATGGGAGAAGGCGGCCCGGCACGATCCGGCCACCGGCCGCTCCCGGCGCTACCCGTGGGGTGACGCCGACCCGGCCCCCGAGCACGCCAACCTGGGCCAGCGACACCTCAGGCCGGCCCCCGCGGGCAGTTACCCGGCCGGTGAATCCCCGCTCGGTGTGCGGCAGTTGATCGGGGACGTGTGGGAGTGGACGGCGAGCGACTTCCTGCCGTACCCGGGGTTCACGGCGTTCCCGTACAAGGAGTACTCGGAGGTGTTCTTCGGCCCCGAGTACAAGGTGCTGCGCGGCGGTTCGTTCGCCGTGGACCAGGTGGCCTGCCGGGGCACGTTCCGCAACTGGGACTACCCGATCCGCCGGCAGATCTTCGCCGGGTTCCGCACCGCCCGCTCGGAGTCCGTCTGATGTGCCGTCACCTCGCCTATCTGGGGCCCGAGGAGCCGCTCGGCCGGCTCCTCGTGGAGCCCCCGCACAGCCTGTACCGGCAGTCGTGGGCGCCGCGGCGGCAGCGATACGGGACGGTCAACGCCGATGGTTTCGGGGTGGGTTGGTACGCCCCGGGCGATCCGGTGCCGGCCCGCTACCGGCGGTCCGGGCCGATCTGGGGGGACCCGTCCTTCGCCGACCTGGCCCGGGTCGTGCGCTCGGGCGCCGTCCTCGCGGCGGTCCGGGACGCGACCCTCGCGGGCGCGGACGGCGAGGCCGCGGCGGCGCCGTTCGCGGCCGGGCGGTGGCTGTTCAGCCACAACGGCGCGATCCCGGGCTGGCCGCAGGCTGCCGCCCCCCTGGTGCCGTCACTGCCCCCGGTCGACCTGCTCTCCATGGAGGCCCGCACCGACTCGGCGTTCGTGTGGGCGCTGGCCCTCGACCGGCTGCGCGCCGGAGACCCGCCGGACCGCGCCCTCGGCGACACGGTCCGCCGGCTGGCCGAGGCCGCACCGGCCGCCCGTCTCAACCTGCTGCTCAGCGACGGCGACACCATCACCGCCACCGCCTGGGGCGACAGCCTCTGGTACCGCACCGAGCCCGGTCGCGGCGTGGCCGTCGCCTCCGAGCCGTACGACGACGACCCGCTCTGGCAGGAGGTCCCCGACCGCACCGTACTCACCGCGAGCCGCGCCGGCGTGCGCCTCGCCCCGGCCTGGGATCCCGCGAACTCCCCCACTCTCGACTCCGCTCGAGCGGGGGCGCCCCCATCACCGAAGGAGCCCTGTACGTGAGCCCCCTGCACGTGACCCGCACCCTGCCCGAGGACGCGACGGACGCCGCGCTGCGCGCCGACGTCCGCGACGGCCTCACCGCCCAGCCCAAGTGGCTGCCGCCCAAGTGGTTCTACGACACCCGGGGCAGCGAGCTGTTCGAGCAGATCACCGACCTGCCCGAGTACTACCCGACCCGGGCGGAGCGGGAGATCCTGGTGGCCCGCTCCGGCGAGATCGCCGCGAGCGGCGCCCGGACCCTGGTCGAACTCGGTTCCGGCTCCTCGGAGAAGACCCGTTACCTCATCGACGCGCTGACCTCGCTGGAGGCCTATGTCCCGGTCGACGTCAGCGAGAGCGCCCTCGTCCAGGCCGGTCAGGCGCTCATCGCGGAGCGGCCCGGACTCGACGTGCACGCGCTGATCGCCGACTTCACCGCACCCCTCGCCCTGCCCGCCACCCCCGGGCCCCGGCTGGTGGCCTTCCTCGGCGGCACGATCGGCAACCTGCTGCCCGCCGAACGCGCCGGGTTCCTCGCCTCCGTACGCTCTCTGCTCGCCCCGGGCGACGGCCTGCTGCTCGGCACGGACCTGGTGAAGGACGAACGGGTCCTGGTGCGCGCGTACGACGACGCGGCCGGGGTGACGGCCGCGTTCGACAAGAACGTCCTGGCCGTCGTGAACCGGGAGCTGGGCGCCGACTTCGACCTCGCCGCCTTCGACCACGTGGCCCTGTGGGACGAGCGGCGGGAGTGGATCGAGATGCGGCTGCGCTCCCGTACGGCGCAGACGGTCAAGGTGCCTGCCCTCGACCTCGCCGTGGACTTCGCGGCGGGCGAGGACCTGCGCACCGAGGTCTCGGCGAAGTTCCGCAAGGAGGGTGTGACCACGGAACTGGCCAAGGCGGACCTGGAGTTGACCCACTGGTGGACGGATTCCGAGGGCCGTTTCGCGCTGTCGCTGAGCGTGGCGCGGTGAGGCGGTCCGGTACGGGTCAGCCCAGCGGCGGGGCGAGCGCCTCGGTGATCCGGCGGGAGGCCCGGCGGGCCTCGGTCGCCGGGTCGCCGCCGCTCAGCACCTTCGTCATGTACCCCTTGATCGGGTTGTCGGCCTCGACCGCCGCCCACTGAGGGACGTTGGGGGTCGCCCGGCCGTGCGCGGCGCCCGCCGCCATGGCGGCGACCCCCTCCTCGCCCGCCACCGCGCCCGCGAGGGTGGTCTTGTTGGGCACGTAGTTCATGGTGCGGGCGAGTTCGGTGTCCCACTTCGCGCCGACCAGCGCCCCGACGACGGCGGTCGCGGCGAACTGGTCGTCGGTGTTCTGCGGGACGACGAGGTCGGAGCCACCGGTGAACACTCTGCCGGGCCGGGCGGCGGTCCTGCCCGGAACCGGGAAGAAACCGAGCTTGCCCTCCAGCTCCGGGTTCCGCTGCACGATCGACCCGGCGAGCCCTGGTACGGCGATGATCTGCGCCACCTTGCCGCCGGCGAACACCCCGGCCTGCGGCGGGTGTTCCTCGTCGGCGTCCACGGGTCCGCCGCCGAGCGCCTGGAGCCTGCGGTAGAAGTCCATGCCCCGCAGCGCGGCGGGGGTGTCGAGCGCGCCGTGCCACTCGAAGTCCTTCTCCGCGGCGAGGTCGCCGCCCTCGTCCCAGATGAAGCCGGAGAGGGTGTACCAGTCCTGCCCGGCGAGGTAGATGCCCTGGTTGTCGCCCGCGTCGAGCTTCTCGGTGTCGGCGATCCACTCGTCGCGGGTCTTCGGCGGGTGCGTGATGCCGGCCGCCTCGAAGAGGTCCTTGCGGTAGATGACCACCCGGTTGGCCGCGTACCAGGGCACGCCGTACTGCTCGTTGCCGGACTTGCCCGGCTCGGCGAGGCCGGGCAGCCAGCGCTCCTTGCCCCAGTCGCGCACCGACTCCAGGGTCAGGTCGGCGAGCCGGCCGTCGTCCACGTAGAGCGGGACCTGGGTGTTGCCGACCTCGATGACGTCGGGGGCGTCCTTCGCGTCGGGCCTGAGCGCCGCCCGAACCTTCTCCACGATCCCGGTCCACTCCTGGATGCGGATGTCCAGGCGCAGGTCCTTGTGGGTCCGCTCGAAGTCCTCGGTGAAGCGCCGCAGGAAGTCCGCGGAGGCGCTGTCCTTCATCAACCACACGGTGACGGTCTGCCGTTCGTGCGTGCCGGGCAGGACACCGCAGGCGCTGACGAGGGAGCCGGTGGCGCAGAGGAGGGCGAGCAGACGACGTCTCACGAGGGGTCCTGTTCTGTCTGGCATGGGAGGTGCGGACAGGGTGGGAGGCCCGACATGGGGGGACGAGCAACGGGCTCGTGCGGGTGTGCTGGATTTTGGTATGGACCAATGCGTTGGTCAAGCGGTACCGATGGTTACGCAGGGGTACGCAAGCGACGCCTCGCGCGACGGGCGGGGATACGGCACGGTGGATTACGGCGTGACACCCCGGTCACGGCGTCCGTGAGGCGCGGGCACAGCGTCGCGCCCGCACGGCGGAGAGGAGCACCCGCATGACGAACAACACCTACCGGGTCACGGAGATCGTCGGCACCTCCCACGAGGGCATCGACCAGGCCATCCGCAACGGCATCGCCCGCGCCGACCAGACCCTGCGCAACCTGGACTGGTTCGAGGTCTCCCAGGTCCGCGGCCAGATCGAGAACGGGCGGATCGAGCACTACCAGGTGTGCATGAAGGTGGGCTTCCGCCTGGAGGAGTCGGACTGACCCGGGGCGGCCGTCAGGTCCGGCCCTCGCGCTCCTGGGCGTCCTCCAGCGCGGCGGAGCGGTCGGCCCAGCCGGCCCGCAGGACGGTGAGTCCGGCCCGCTCGGCGTCGTCGCAGACGAGTCGGTCGTCGTCGACGAGGACCCGCACCTCGCGGTCGCGGGCGAGCCGGCGCAGGATCTCCAGCTTGGTGAACCGGGCGGGCCTGCGGTCGGCGTTGCCCCGCATGTGGACGCGCCCCTCGGGCAGCCCGTGCTCGGCGAGCCAGTCCAGCGTCGCCCGCCGGCAGCGCTCGGGCCGCCCGGTCAGGTACACGATCTCGCACTCCCCGGCCTGTTCCAGGGCGAGCGCCACGCCTTCGGCGAGCGGCGGGTCCGCGGGCGCGGCCGAGAAGAACCCGTCCCAGTCGCGCGGCCGGCGCTCCAGGAAGTGCTGCCGGTGCGCGGTGTCGGCGAGGGTGTTGTCGAGATCGAACACGGCGACCGGGCGCCCGCTGCTGTCTGCCACGGGCTCACCCTAGCTAGCGGTGGTTTGTTGACGGCGGGTCAGGATCGCAGTAGTCCGGTAGCAGAGGAACGTCGCTTCGCCGCCTGGGGGCTTGTGATGACCCGTCGTCTGCCGTGTCCGCCCGCTCCAGGCCCGCTGGAAGCCTACGCCGCCCGCTTCGATGACCTGTTCTCCACACTGGCACAGCGCCGCGGGTTCCGCGAGTACCTCGCGGGGCTACTGCTGCCGCGGGACCGCAACAAGACGTTGACCTGCCTGGCCGGCACCGAACCCGTCGTGGGCGCCCAGCACCCCTCGGTGCAGCGGCTGCAGTTCTTCGTGTCCGAGTCGACCTGGGACCACGAGCAGGTCAAGCCCGCAGAGTGGAATTGCTGCTGTCCGACCCCGCGACCGCGCCCCACGCGGGCGGGGTGCTGGTGATCGATGACTCGGGCGACCGCAAGGACGGCAAGGCGACCGCCCACATCGGCCGGCAGTGGCTGGGGCGGCTGGGCAAGACCGACAACGGCATCGTCACGGTGACGACCTGCTGGGCGGACGAGAACCTCTACTACCCGCTGCACGCCGTGCCCTACAGCCCCGCCCATCACTTCCCCAAAGGCAAAACCGACCCCGACTTCCGCACAAAGCTGCAGATCGCCGCAGAGCTGGCCCGCACCGCGAAGGCTGCCGGGGTGGCCTTCCGGGCCGTTGCCGCCGACTGTGCCTACGGCGACCAGGACCGCTTCCGCGGGGACCTCGCCACAGCGGGGTTGCCGTTCGTCATGGCTCTCAAGCCGAGCCACGGCACCTGGGCCTACGGCAAGGACGCCTACACCCTCGTCGACGCCGCCCGCGCCTTGACCTGGACGGACCCCGAGCATCCCGGCGACTGGACCCCCGTCGAACGGACCTTCCGCGACGGGCACACCGAGACCTGGTGGGCCGCCGACGCCCACCTCGGCTGGTGGGGACCCGACGGAAACGTCCGTCTGGTCGTGGCGACCACAGACCCGACCACCCTGCCCGCGCAGTCCACCTGGTACCTACCCACCGACCTGCCCCGCCCCGGCAGTCCCCGCGAGGCCGACAGCCCCGACCAGCCGCCGACCTGGCAGAAGTCGTCCGGATCTACGGCATCCGACACTGGATCGAGCAGAGCTACAAGCCGGTCAAGGACGAACTCGGCTGGGCCGACTTCCAGGTCCGCTCCGACACTGCCATCCGCCGCCACCAGACCCTGGTCACCTGCGCGTTCTCATTCTGCTGGGACACCTGGTTCGCCCAACCTCCACCCCGGGAGCCCATCGCCGTCCCAGCAGTCCCGCCGGCTGCCACGCCAGCGGGACCGGCTGAGAGGGGGCCCAAGTGGAACCCACCAGCCCCAACCGGCCAGCTGGCCCAAGGCGATTCGCGCCGTCCGGGCCTGACTCGACCCCTGGACCACCCTCCAACGTTGCTGGCGATCCTGGAGCACCGCACCACCGCCACCCGAACTCCAAGCCCTGATCAACGCAGTCGGCGCAGGCCACCCACTTGGCCTCTACTCCTCGGTTTAACAAACCACCGTTAGATCCGTGCGCGGGCAATCGGGCATGATGGTGCCTCCTCAGTGATGGGGAAGCCGGTCCGGTGGTCCGCCAAGATCAAGCCGGACCGGCCTTTGTGTTCTCTGGGGCCTATTCGTGCAGCCAGGTGATGGTGACGCGCTCCTCCCCCGCGAACTTCGCGCCGGGCCGCGCGGCCTTCACCACCGTCACGCGAGCGACGGCGAGGCGTAGGAGGTCCCGGCGCATGGGGAGGTCCGCCCCGTCCCACGTCTCCTGAAGCCAGACGTGATCCAGCAGAAAACTGATGTCCACGACCTGGCTTCCGTGAATGGCAGCGCGCCCCTGGGCCGCCTCCAGGTCCCGCTTCACCTCGTCGTGGAGTTCGTAGAAGAGGAGGTCCGCCCTCTCGTACAGGCCCGCCTGACGGTCCCGCATGAGCCGTTCACGGGCGGCCTCCGCCTCCTTCAGGGCGTCCAGGGCCTCCTTTGCCTCCGCGGTCTCTCTGGGCCGCGTGAGGGCGTTCCAGCGCTTGGCCACGACGCCCAGCAGTTCGTCCTCCGGGTCACCGCTGTCGAGTCGGGCCAGGAAGGACTCCGCAACGAACGTGTCCAGCTTGCCGATTAGGACCATGGCCGGTTTCGGGCAGGGTGCGCCTGCACTGATGCGGGCACAGCGGTACGACTCCCCCGTTGACGCCATGGAGCCCCCGCACCCGGCGCACTTGACCAGGCCGGTAAGGAGTTGGCTGGCCTTCCCCCTGGTCGACCCGTTCGGGATCTCACGGCGGCCGGTCACGGTCAGGCGGGCCAGGCGGACGAGGTCCGGCGGTACCGGCTCGACGCCGTCAGCAAGGATGGACACCCGCTTCCCCTGCTTGTTCCGGTACGGGCGCGAGACGCGGGAGTTGCCCTCCGCGGCCTCCACCTGGAGGCCTTCGTAAACGGGATGATGAACGATCTTGCCGATCATGTTCGCCCGCCACTGCTTCCCGGACGGCGACGGGATGTGGGCCCAGTTGAGCCGGCGTGCGATCGCACGTGTGGATACGCCGTTGGCGGCGGCCCGATAGATCATGAGCACGATGTGCCACGGCACCACGTCGTGGGCCAGCTTCCGCGTGCGCTTGTCGGCGACACGGAACCCGTACGGGAGTAGGCCTACCCAGGCGCCCTCTTCACGTTGCTGTCGCTTGGTGCCGCGGACTCTGTGCGACAGGAGGTCTGAGTACTCCTTTGCCTGTTCGGCAGCGTCAATGAGACGACGGCGGTCGCGTGGCTCCGCACTGTCCAGGCGCTCATAGTCGGCGACGATCCGGCGGCCACGGTCAAGCAGCGGGACGACGGACCCGGCGCCCTTCCTGGACCAACGGTCAACGGCGTAGCACCACAGTGCGTGGACCTCCCCGGCGGCCAGCGCGGCAAGGGCGTTGTCAAAGTCCGGGCGGTCAGTATCAGACCATGCCCCGATGTTGTCCTTCCACACCTTCCGGACGGTGCAGCCATTCTCATCGGCCCATTGGCGCCCCCGGGCCTCTTGGGCACGGAACGTCAGGGCGCGCACGCCTTCGCGGTCCCGGCGGCTCTTGCGTAGGTACAAATCAACTTCGGGCATCGGCCCCCCATGGTCAGGCGACTCAGTGTTGCAGAATTGCTATGGGGGTGTCCGCTGCTTCCTGATGTCCGAGCACCACGGCGTGCCCGGAGTCGCCGGATCCGCGCCGACCGTGCTCGCCGCCGCCGTCGCCGCGGCGACCCGCACCATCCGGGTCGGCACCGGCGGGGTCATGCTGCCCAACCACCAAGCCCTGGTCGTCGCCGAGCAGTTCGGTGTGCTGGAGGCGCTCTTCCCCGGCCGGATCGACATGGGGCTCGGCCGCTCGGTCGGGTTCACGGACGGGGTGCGCAAGGCTCTCGGCCGGGACAAGCAGGACGCCGAGGACTTCGCGGCCCGGCTCGGCGAGTTGCTGGGCTGGTTCGAGGGGACCTCGCCGACCGGGGTGCACGCCCGCCCGTCGGAGGGCCTGCGGGTGCCGCCGTTCGTGCTGGCGACAGGTGAGGGCGCGCTGATCGCGGCCCACGCGGGCCTGCCGATGGTGATCGGGGATCTGCGCGGCCGAGCGAAGATGCTGCGCGGCATCGAGCAGTACCGGTCCCGGTTCCGCCCCTCCCCCTGGGCGTCCGAGCCGTACGTGGTGATCTCGGGCACGATCGCGGTCGCCGACGCCCCCGAGGCCGCCCGCCGGCTGCTGGTTCCGGAGGCCTGGGCCATGGCGTACTCCCGCACCCACGGCACCTTCCCTCCGCTGGATCCGGCCGAGGACGTCCTGGCCCGCACGATGACCGCCAAGGAACGGGGCTTCTACGAGGCCGGTCTCGCCGGGCACGTCTTCGGCACCGAGGAGCAGGTCGCGCGAGAGCTGGAGACGGTGCTGAAGGAGACGGGCGCCGACGAGGTCCTCGTCACCACGAGCACGTACGACCGGGGTGCGCTGCTGGACTCGCACCGGCGGCTCGCCGCCCTGTTCGGGGCCGCCCCCTGAACGGGCCCGAGATGCGAACCCGGCCGGGCCCCGGGACCCTGGGAGTGGACCTCAATCGACGAGGAGGGCTGCCATGTCCGTGATGGACAAGCTCAAGCAGATGCTCAAGGGCCACGAGGACCAGGCCGACAAGGGCATCGACAAGGCCGGCGACATGGTGGACGAGAAGGCCCAGGGCAGGCACAGCGGCCAGGTCGACGCCGCCCAGGACCAGCTCAAGCGGCAGCTGAGAGACACCGACAACCCTCCGCAGTAGGAGTTCCGCCAGCGGGCTAGGATCGCGGGGTTTGTCCAGGCCCCGGCACGCCCGTACGGAGTTCTCCGCGATGCACAACCCCAATGATCCGTACGACCCCTACGTCCGCGTCCGTGGCGCCCGCGAGCACAATCTCAAGGGCGTCGACGTGGACATCCCGCGGGACGTGCTGGCGGTGTTCACGGGCGTCTCCGGCTCGGGCAAGTCGTCGCTGGCGTTCGGCACCGTCTACGCCGAGGCGCAGCGCCGCTACTTCGAGTCCGTCGCGCCGTACGCGCGCCGGTTGATCCACCAGGTCGGGGCGCCCCGGGTGGAGGAGATCACGGGGCTGCCGCCCGCGGTCTCGCTGCAGCAGCGCCGTTCGGCCCCCGGTTCGCGGTCGTCGGTGGGCACGGTCACCAACCTCTCCAACTCCCTGCGCATGCTGTTCTCGCGGGCCGGTGACTATCCTCCGGGCGCCGAACGGCTCGATTCCGACGCGTTCTCGCCGAACACGGCGGCGGGCGCCTGCCCGACGTGTCACGGCCTCGGCCAGGTGCACCGCACCACGGAGGAGTTGCTGGTCCCCGATCCCGCACTGTCGATCCGCGAGGGTGCGATCGCCGCGTGGCCGGGTGCCTGGCAGGGCAAGAACCTGCGCGACGTCCTGGACACCCTCGGCTACGACGTGGACCGGCCCTGGCGCGACCTGCCCGCCGAACAGCGGGAGTGGATCCTGTTCACGGACGAGCAGCCG
Organism: Streptomyces sp. NPDC002520; assembly: GCF_053595235.1. NCBI lineage: Bacteria > Bacillati > Actinomycetota > Actinomycetes > Kitasatosporales > Streptomycetaceae > Streptomyces > Streptomyces sp. NPDC002520. The sequence goes on from NZ_JBSFXG010000026.1 coordinate 45,098, forward strand.
GTGGTCACCGTCCACCCGGTCCGGGACGCCGACCGCATCCAACGGCCGTACCAGGGCACGTACATGAGCGCCCGCAGGTACGTGCTGAAGACGTTCTCGGACACCAGGTCCGCCACCCTGCGGGCCAAGGCGGAGCGCTTCCTGGCCAGTGCGCCCTGCCCGGCGTGCGGGGGCAGCCGGCTGCGGCCGGAGGCGCTGGCGGTGACGTTCGGGGGCAGCAGCATCGCCGAGCTGGCGGCGCTGCCGCTCACCGATCTGGCGGGTGTGCTGCACGGGAACACGGAGACGGCCCGGGTGCTGACCGGGGACCTGCGATCGCGGATCGCGCCGGTCGTCGAGCTGGGTCTCGGCTATCTCAGCCTGGACCGGGCCACCCCCACGCTGTCGGCGGGCGAGCTGCAACGGCTGCGGCTGGCCACCCAGTTGCGTTCGGGGCTGTTCGGAGTGGTGTACGTGCTGGACGAACCGTCCGCCGGACTGCACCCGGCGGACACCGAGGCCCTGCTCACCGTGCTGGAGCGGCTGAAGAGGGCCGGGAACTCGGTGTTCGTGGTGGAGCACCACCTGGAGGTGGTGCGTGGCGCCGACTGGCTGGTGGACATCGGCCCCGGTGCCGGCGAGTACGGCGGGCAGGTGCTGTACAGCGGGCCGCCGGCCGAGCTGGCGTCGGTGCCGGAGTCGGCGACGGCGGCCTTCCTCTTCGACGAGTCGCCCGGCCCGGCGCGCCGAGTGCGCGAGCCGCGCGGCTGGTTGAGGGTGGGCCCGGTCACCCGGCACAACCTGCGCGCGGTGACGGCCGAGTTCCCGCTCGGCGCGTTCACCGCCGTCACCGGCGTGTCCGGATCCGGAAAGTCCACCCTGATCGGCGAGTTGAGCGAGGACCTGGCCGGCGTCGACCGGCTGGTCCGGGTGGACCAGCGGCCGATCGGTCGCACCCCGCGCTCCAACCTGGCCACGTACACGGGGCTGTTCGACGTCGTGCGCAAGGTGTTCGCGGGAACCGAGGAGGCACGCGAGCGGGGTTACGGCGTCGGGCGGTTCTCCTTCAACGTGGCCGGGGGGCGCTGCGAGACCTGCCAGGGTGAGGGGTTCGTCAGCGTGGAGCTGCTGTTCCTGCCGAGCACGTACACGCCCTGCCCGGACTGTGCCGGCGCCCGCTACAACCCGGGGACCCTTCAGGTGACGTACCGGGGGCGGAACATCGCCGAGGTGCTGGACCTGACGGTGGAGGCCGCCGCGGAGTTCTTCGCGGACATCCCGGCGGCCGCCCGCAGCCTCGGCACGCTCCTCGACGTCGGCCTCGGCTATCTGCGCCTGGGCCAGCCCGCGACCGAGTTGTCCGGTGGCGAGGCCCAGCGGATCAAGCTGGCGAGCGAGCTCCAGCGCGGCCGCCGGGGTCACACCCTCTATCTGCTCGACGAGCCGACGACCGGTCTGCACCCGGCCGACGTCGAGGTGCTGATGGACCGGCTGCACGGCCTGGTCGACGCCGGGAACACGGTCGTCGTGGTCGAGCACGACATGACGGTGGTCGCGGGCGCGGACTGGGTGATCGACCTGGGTCCGGGCGGCGGCGACGAGGGCGGGCGGATCGTGGCGGCCGGTCCGCCGCAGCGGGTCGCGGCGGCGGAGGGCAGTGCGACGGCGCCCTATCTCGCCCGGGTCATGCCCTGACGCTCGCGCGTCCTGCCATGACCTCCCGTATCGTGCTGTGACGCTCGCGGGTCATGCCGCCGTGACCGGGGCGGGCGGCGGCGGGGTCACCAGGGCCGCGTGGGTCCAGGCGGGCTCCGGGTTCACCGGCTGGGCGGCCTGGGCGAGGGAACGGCGGTCCGGATGCGTGCCGGGCTGTATCACCGGCCGTACGTCCACCTCGGCCACCAGACCCCGGGTGCGGGCCACCCGCCACAGGGAGGCGAGCAGGGTGTCCTCGCCGACGAACGCGGCCGTCGTGCTCGCGGCCGCTCCGCCCTCCTGGCGGTAGCGCAGCCGCACCGGCTGCACGGGCACGCCCGCGTCCAACGCGGCCTGGAACACCGCCCGGTGGAAGCGGCCGTGGGCCCGTCCGCACCAGGTGCTGCCCTCGGGGAAGGCGACCACGGCCGCCCCCTCCCGCATGGCCTCGGCGATGCGGGCGACCGTGCCGGGCAGGGCAAGCAGCCGGTCCCGCTCGATGAACAGCGCCCCGCCGCGCGCCACCAGGGCGCCCGCCACCGGCCACTGCCGGATCTCGGTCTTGGCGAGCATCCGGGCGGGGCGTACCGCGGCCAGCAGCGGGATGTCCAGCCAGGAGACGTGGTTGGCGACCAGCAGCATGCCGCCGGCCGGTGCGGCGGTGCCGGTGAGGCGGACCTGGACCCCTATGGTCCGCACGATCGTCCGGCACCACCGCCTGACCCACTCGGCGGGGATCCTCCCGCCGAGGGGGGCCAGCACGATCCCGGCGAGCACCAGGATCGCGACCGTGGTGAGCCGCAGCACGGCACGGGGTACGGCCGCCGCGGGCACGGCCGGTTCCACACAGGCGCCCGGGGTGCAGGGCGCGGCGGGCAGCCAGACGCTCATCAGGCCGGCACGAGGGAGAGGAAGTGCTTCAGATAGCGCGGGTTGACCCGGCGCATCGAGAGCAGCACGTACAGGTCGGCGACTCCGAAGTCCGGGTCGTGCGCGGGCTCGCCGCACACCCAGGCGCCGAGGCGGAGGTAGCCGCGCAGCAGGGCCGGAAGTTCAGGGCGGGCGGGCGGGGGAAGAGGAGTGTGGCCGGCCGGGACCTCGGCGTTCGGGATCCAGGGGAGCAGCGGACGTACCCGGAACTCCTCGGGCGCCAGGTGCTTGGTACGCACCCGCTCCCAGGTGCCGGTGGCCAGCGCACCGCCGTCGGCGAGCGGCACGGAGCAGCAGCCGGCCAGCCACTCGTGGCCCCGGTCGACCATGTAGCGGGCTATGCCGGCCCAGATCAGGCCGATGACCGCGCCGTCGCGGTGGTCGGGGTGCACGCAGGAGCGGCCGACCTCGACCAGCCCTGGCCGGATCCCGTCGAGCGCGGCGATGTCGAACTCGCCCTCCGAGTAGAGTCGTCCGGCGATCGCGGCCCGCTCCGGGGGCAGCAGCCGGTAGGTGCCGACGACCTGTCCGGTGACGGTGTCGTTCACCAGCAGGTGGTCGCAGTACGCGTCGAAGGGGTCGACGTCCAGTCCCGGCTGCGAGGTGGCCAGCAGGGCACCCATCTCGCCGGCGAAGACGTCGTGCCGCAGCCGCTGGGCGGCGCGGACGTCGGCCTCGTCGCGGGCGAGGGTGACGGTGTAGCGGGTGGGTGCCTCCGGCTGCGGAGGACGGTCGAGCGTGGTGACGCCGGTCATGGGACTCTCCATGGTCACGGGCCGCGGTCGGCGGGGATGGCAGACCGTCGGTCCGGGCTGCCTGTCCTGTTCTTCCGACGCCGGTTGGCCTCCGCGTGACCGAGGACCGGAGAGTGGGTGTGGGCTTGTTGAACGGCGCGTGGGCGATCATCGGGGGAAAACCAGACGGGGCCGGAAGGAGCACCTCTCCCGGCCCCGCCCGTCCGCCCACTTGTCGGCGAACGTTCACGTTTGCGCCCCGAAAGGGGCGCGGGGCCGCATCGCCTTGTGGCTCCACCTCGTGGGCGTGACCAGCCACAACGCTCGCGCGGCCCGCGACGGAACTACCTCTTTCCCGCCTTGCGGGTGGCCCGCAACCACTCCTTGTTCATGCTCGTGATGGACATGAGCGGGATTCCCTTGGGGCAGGCGGTGGCGCACTCACCGGCCAGCGTGCACCCGCCGAACCCCTCCTCGTCCATCTGCGCCACCATGTCCAGCACCCGCGTCTCCCGCTCGGGCGCCCCCTGGGGCAGCACGTTCAGGTGGTTGATCTTCGCGGAGGTGAACAGCATCGCCGCACCGTTCGGGCACGCGGCCACGCACGCTCCGCAGCCGATGCACTCGGCGTGCTCGAAGGCGAAGTCGGCGTCCGGCTTCGGCACCGGCGTCGCGTGGGCCTCCGGTGCGGCGCCGGTCGGGGCGGTGATGTAGCCGCCGGCCTGGATGATCCGGTCGAACGCGGACCGGTCGACGACCAGGTCCTTGATCACCGGGAAGGCGGCGGCCCGCCAGGGCTCGATGTCGATCGTGTCGCCGTCCTCGAAGGACCGCATGTGCAGCTGGCAGGTCGTGGTGCGCTCCGGGCCGTGCGCGTCGCCGTTGATCACGAGCGAGCAGGCGCCGCAGATGCCCTCACGGCAGTCGTGGTCGAAGGCGACCGGGTCCTCGCCCTTGAGGATCAGCTCCTCGTTGAGCGTGTCGAGCATCTCCAGGAAGGACATGTCGGAGGAGATGCCGTCCACCTCGTACGTGGACATGGCGCCTTCGGCGTCGGCGCTCTTCTGCCGCCAGACGCGCAGGGTGAGCCTCATGCGTAGCTCCGCTGGGTGGGGTGGACGTACTCGAAGACCAGGTCTTCCTTGTGCAGGACGGGGGCCGCGCCGGTGCCGGTGAACTCCCAGGCGGCCGCGTAGGAGAACTCCTCGTCCCTGCGGGCCGCCTCGCCGTCCGGGGTCTGCGACTCCTCGCGGAAGTGGCCGCCGCAGGACTCGCTGCGGTGCAGGGCGTCGAGGCACATCAGCTCGGCGAGTTCGAGGTAGTCGACGATGCGGTTGGCCTTCTCCAGCGACTGGTTGAACTCCTCGCCGGTACCGGGCACCTTGATGCGCCGCCAGAACTCCTCGCGGATCTGCGGGATGCGCTCCAGCGCCTTGCGCAGTCCGGCGTCGGTGCGGGCCATGCCGCAGAACTCCCACATCAGTTCGCCGAGTTCGCGGTGGAAGGAGTCGGGGGTGCGGTCGCCGTCGACGGCGAGGAGCAGGTTGACACGGTCCTCGGTCTCGGCCAGCACCTCCTGGACGGCCGGGTGTCCGTCGGTCACCGCCTCCTGGTGCGGGTTGCGCGCCAGGTAGTCGTTGATGGTGGCCGGCAGCACGAAGTAGCCGTCGGCGAGGCCCTGCATCAGCGCGGAGGCGCCGAGCCGGTTGGCGCCGTGGTCGGAGAAGTTGGCCTCGCCGACCGCGAACAGGCCCGGGACGGTGGTCTGCAGGTCGTAGTCGACCCACAGGCCGCCCATCGTGTAGTGCACGGCCGGGTAGATCCGCATCGGCACCTCGTACGGATCCTCGTCGGTGATCCGCTGGTACATGTCGAAGAGGTTGCCGTACTTCGCCTCGACGGCATTGCGCCCCATGCGCGCGATCGCGTCGGCGAAGTCCAGGTAGACGCCCTGGCCGCCGGGGCCGACGCCCCTGCCCTCGTCACAGACGTTCTTCGCGGCGCGGGAGGCGATGTCGCGCGGGACCAGGTTGCCGAAGGAGGGGTAGATGCGCTCCAGGTAGTAGTCGCGCTCGTCCTCGGGGATCCGGTGCGGCGGGCGGGTGTCGCCCTTGGCCTTGGGCACCCAGATCCGGCCGTCGTTGCGCAGCGACTCGCTCATCAGCGTCAGCTTCGACTGGTGGTCGCCGGTGCGCGGGATGCACGTGGGGTGGATCTGGGTGAAGCAGGGGTTGGCGAAGTACGCGCCGCGCCGGTGCGCCCGCCAGATGGCGGTCGCGTTGGAGTTCATGGCGTTGGTCGACAGGTAGAAGACGTTGCCGTAACCGCCGCTGGCGAGGACGACGGCGTCGGCGAAGTACGTGTCGATCTTCCCGGTGATGAGATCACGCGCCACGATGCCGCGCGCCCGCCCGTCCACGACGATCAGGTCGAGCATCTCCGTGCGCGGGTGCATCTCCACGTTCCCGGCCGCGATCTGCCGCGACAGCGCCTGATAGGCGCCCAGCAGCAACTGCTGGCCCGTCTGCCCGCGCGCGTAGAACGTACGGGAGACCTGGACGCCGCCGAAGGAGCGGGTGTCCAGCAGGCCGCCGTACTCGCGGGCGAACGGCACGCCCTGCGCCACGCACTGGTCGATGATCTCCACGGAGATCTGCGCGAGCCGGTGCACGTTGGACTCCCGGGCGCGGAAGTCGCCGCCCTTGACGGTGTCGTAGAACAGCCGGTGGATCGAGTCACCGTCGTTGCGGTAGTTCTTCGCCGCGTTGATGCCGCCCTGCGCGGCGATCGAGTGGGCGCGGCGCGGGGAGTCCTGGTAGCAGAACTGGACGACGTGGTAGCCCTGTTCGGCCAGGGTGGCGCCCGCGGAGCCGCCCGCGAGGCCGGTGCCGACGACGATCACCGTGTGCTTGCGGCGGTTGGCCGGGTTGACCAGCTTGGCCTCGAAGCGACGCGTGTCCCAGCGCTCGTGGATCGGGCCCGAGGGGGCCTTGGTGTCGACGGCCGGTTCGCCGGTCGTGTAGTCGGTGTACTGCGACGAAGCAGTCATTCTCAGCTCACCACTCCGGTCATGACGCCCACGGGTACGGCGATGAAACCGGCCGTGAGCAGCAGCGCGAGGATGTCGGCGACGGTCTTCAGCGCGCGGTCGCGGGCGCGGCTGCCGACGCCGAGGGTCTGGGCGGCGCTCCAGAAGCCGTGCCGGATGTGCAGGCCGAGCGCGAGCATCGCGACGATGTAGATGACGTTGCCGTACCAGGTGGAGAAGGTGTCCACCACGTTCTGGTACGGGTGGCCCTCCTGGAAGCCGCCACTGTGCACGGTGCCGGTGGTCAGGTCCAGGACGTGCCAGACGATGAACAGGCCGAGGATGATGCCGCCCCAGCGCATGGTGCGGGTGGCGTAGCTCGCCCTCGGCTTCTTGTGCACGTACTTGCTGGGGCGCGCCTTGATGTCGCGGCGGCTGAGCTGGTACGCGGAGGTGGCGTGGGCGGCCACGGCGACGACGAGGACGATCCGGATCAGCCAGAGCGTCCACTCGTAGTGCATGAAGGGCTCGCCGACGGTGCGCAGCCAGTGGGCGTAGTGGTTGAACTCGCCCGCCCCGAAGTAGATCTTCAGGTTCCCGATCATGTGCACGACCAGGTACAGCAGCATGATCACACCGCTGACGGCCATCACCGTCTTCTTGCCGACGGAGCTGTCCCACATCGTTCTCCCGCCCGTCGCCCGACCACCACCCCTCACGGAGCGCTGTCGCGCGCCTTCCTTGTTCGACGGCCGTCGGTCCGTCCGCGTTGCCAGAGCCATGGAAAGGACGGTAGGGGCGGGACCCCCGATCGGTCCAAGACATGGTTCGGCTGGTTTCGATAGGTGGAAGCTATGGTGACATCATGCAGTTCCAGCAGCTTCAGTACTTCGTCGCCGTCGCGGAGACCCGGCACTTCACCCGGGCCGCCGAACTGGTGCACATCGCCCAGCCGTCGCTGTCCCAGCAGATCAAGGCGCTGGAGCGGGAGCTGGGCGCGGATCTGTTCCTGCGCGCCCGGGGCAACATCACCCTCACCGACGCGGGCGAGGCGCTGCTGCCGCTGGCCCGCCGGATCCTCGCGGACGCGGACACCGCCCGGCACGAGGTGCAGGAGCTGGTGCAGCTGCGGCGCGGCCGGGTGCGGCTGGGTGCGACGCCGAGTCTGTGCACCGGCCTGCTGCCGGACGTGCTGCGCGCCTTCCACGACCGCTACCCGGGCATCCGGCTGATGATCGAGGAGGGCGGCTCGCACGACCTGGTGCGGGAGCTGGCCCGTGGCGCCCTCGACCTCGCGCTGATCGTGCTGCCGCTGCCCACACCGGCGCCCGCGCTGACCACGGTGGAGCTGCTGCGGGAGGATCTCGTGGTGGTGTCCTCGCCCGAGGTGCCCGCGCCGGGGCGGGAGGGCCGGCCGGTCGACATCGCCGACCTCGAGGGTGAACGACTCGTGATGTTCCGGCACGGATACGACCTGCGCGAACTGACCGTCGCCGCGTGCCGCTCCGCTGGGTTCGAGCCGGAGTTCGCTGTGGAGGGGGGCGAGATGGACGCCGTGCTGGGGTTCGTGCGGGCGGGGCTGGGGGTGGCCGTGGTGCCGCGGATGGTGGCCGCCCGGGCCGGATCGGCCCTCCGGGTCACCCCGCTCGCCCGGCCGGGGCTGCAGCGGACGATCGCGCTGGCCCACCGCAGCGATGTGGCTCCGCCCAGGGCGGCCAGGGAGTTGCAGCGGATGTTGGTGGAGCGGTGAGGGGGGTTGGTGCGGTGAGAGGGGTTGGAGCGGTGAGAGGGGTTGGAGCGGTGAGAGGGGTTGGAGCGGTGAGAGGGGTTGGAGCGGTGAGAGGGGTTGGAGCGGTGAGGGGGGTTGGAGCGGTGAGAGGGGTTGGTGCGCGGATGCGTCTGCCTCGCGATCGCCGGTTCGGGCTTTCCGTCCGTTGTGGTTGCTCGCGCAGTTCCCCGCGCCCCTTCGGGGGCGCGGCCTCCCCTCAGCCCGTCGCGTCCGCCAGTGCCAGGTGGTGCAGCCTGTCCGGCGGGCCGGGGCGGGCGTAGTACCAGCCCTGGGCGGTGTCGCAGCCCAGTATGCGCAGCTGTTCGGCCTGGGCGCCGGTCTCCACGCCCTCGACGGTGACGGCGAGGTCGAGGCTGTGGGCCAGGGAGACGATGCCCTCGACGATCTTGAGGTCGACGGGGTCGGCGGGGAACTGCTGCATGCCCTGGGTGAAGGAGCGGTCCAGCTTGAGGACGTTGACCGGCAGGCGGCGCAGGTTGGCGAGATTGGAGTAGCCGGTGCCGAAGTCGTCCAGGGCGATGTGGATGCCCATCTCGGCGAGCCGGCGCAGGGGTTTGAGGAGGTCGTCGTCGGCGCCGATGAGGGCGGACTCGGTGACCTCCAGGCACAGGGCGTCCGGGGTGACACCCGCGCGTTCGAGGATCTCGACGGTGTCCTGGACCAGGCCGGGGTGGGTGAGCTGGCAGGGCGAGAGGTTCACGTTGATGCGCAGCGGGCCCGCCGCCTCGCCCTCGCGCTCGCGCCAGGCGCGGGCCTGGCGGACGGACTCCTCCAGGACCCAGCGGCCGAGCGGCACGATCAGGCCCGTGTGCTCGGCCAGCGGGATGAACCGGTCGGGGCCGAGGACACCGTGCTGCGGGTGCAGCCAGCGCACCAGCGCCTCGGCGCCGCGGACGCTGCCGTCGCCGAGGTGGACGAGGGGTTGGTACTCGATGAAGAACTCGCCGCGTTCCAGGGCCGTCGGCAGGGCGGTGGTGAGGCCGTGGCGGGTGATCGCGCGGGCGTCGGCCTCCGGGTCCGCCAGCTCCGAGCGGTTGCCGCCCGCCGACTTGGCCCGGTACATGGTGATGTCCGCGCTGCGCAGGACCTCCGCCGCGGTGCGTTCGCCCGCCGGGCCCTCGACGATGCCGAGGCTGCCGCGCACGAGCAGGTCGCGGCCGTCGATGCTGATCGGGGCGACGAGCGCGCTCATGATGCGCTCGGCGAGTTCGTCGACCTCGCGCTCGGTGTCGGGGCCGGTGGTCAGGGCCACGAACTCGTCGCCGCCGAGCCGGGCGACCATCTCGCCGGGCGCGGTCGCGCAGGACTGGAGCCGGTCGGCGACCTCCACCAGCAGCCGGTCGCCGGCCGCGTGGCCGAGGCTGTCGTTGATGGTCTTGAAGCCGTCCAGGTCGAGGTAGCACAGGCCGAAGCGCTGGCCCTCCCGCGTGGCCAGCGCCTTCTCCAGGCGCTCGAAGAACAGCGTGCGGTTGGGCAGTCCGGTGAGCGCGTCGTGCGTGGCCTCGTAGCGCAGCCTGAGGTGGAGCAGGCGGCGCTCGGTGGTGTCCTCCATGAGGGCGAGCTGGTACTGCGGGTTGCCGTCCGCGTCGCGCAGCAGGGAGACCGTCAGGTTGGTCCACAGGACCGTGCCGTCGGGGCGGTTGAAGGCCTTCTCGACGTGGTAGTGCTCGCGCTCGCCGCGTACGAGTTCCTCGTAGAGCTTCCAGGTCTGGGGCGCGTCCTCGGGGTGCGTCCACTCCGGGATCCGGCGGCCGCGCACCGACTGTCCGGAGACGCCGAACATGCGCAGCAGTGCCTCGTTGACCTGGAGCACGTTGCCGTCGAGGTCGGCGATGCCGATTCCTATGGCCGCGCCCTCGAAGACCGCGCGGAAGCGGGCCTCGCTGGCGTGCAGGGCCAGGGCCACCACGCCCTGGGCCGCCAACGCGGCCTGGGCGATGGCCTCCTGCTCGGCGAGGGTGCGCTCGCGCAGCGCCTGTGCGAACCCGGCGGCCATCGCGTGCTGCAACCGGGAGGACCGCATGCGCAGTTCGTCCTGGGGGCCGTCCTCGCCGCAGTACAGGACGAGGTAGGCGTCGACGCAGTCCAGGGTGCGGGAGAGCGCCTCGGGGTCGGTGCAGTGCGCCCCGACCAGGGCGGCGCCGACCGCCTTCGCCTCGTCGGCGGCGTAGCTGCGGGCCCGCAGCAGTTCGCTCAACCGGCGTGCGAGGGGCAGGAGCAGGTCCTCGAACTCGGCTCGTGTCAACGACGTCGAGGTGACCGGGAAGACCGCCCGGCTCCAGATCGTCGTCAGCCTGCGCAGTCTGTCCTCCGGCCCGTCCGGCTCCGCGCTCACGCCGTACGCCCCACGCCGGCGAATCCGGAGAAGGCGTACGGATCCTCGTCCTCCGGCGCCGACTCCGGGCGCCAGTACGGCATCTGCACCAGTCCGGGTTCCACCATGTCGTACCCCTCGAAGAACCGCGCGATCTCGTCGCGCGAGCGCATGATCAGCGGGTTGCGAATGTCCCTGTACACGTCCACCGCACCCTCGGCCCGCTGGGCGGGCAACGGGATTCCCTCGTACGAGGCATGGGTCAGGATCAGCAGGCTGCCGGGCGCGAGCGCGTCGCGCAGCTCGGCCACCGCACCGTACGGGTCGTCCGCGTCTTCCACGAAGTGCAGTATGGCAACGAGGAGCAGGGCCACTGGGCGATTCAGGTCGATCAGCCGCCCCAGACCGGGACTTGCGAGGATCTCGTGGGGCTTGCGGAGGTCCGCGGCGACCACGGTCGCGCGCTCTTCGCCCGCCAGGACGGCTTCGCTGTGCGCGACGGCCACCGGGTCGTGGTCGACGTAGACGACCCGGGCGTCCGGTACGGCGGCCTGGGCGATCTCGTGCACGTTGCCGAAGGTGGGGATGCCTGAGCCGACGTCGAGGAACTGGGTGATGCCCTCGTCCACCGCGAAACGCACGGCCCGGCGCATGAACGCACGGTTGGCCTGCATGACCTTCGGCAGGCCCGGCATGAACTCCATCGCCTTGCGGGCCGCTTCCCGGTCGACCTCGAAATTGTGGGAACCGCCCAGGTAGAAGTCGTAGATACGCGAGACGCTCGGCACCGAGATGTCGATGTTCCGTGGGGCCCAGGCGGGACGCTCCATGTATCTCTCCAAGGCGTAGGCGGCAGGGACAGGCGCTCCGGTGTTCGAGCTGAGGCTACTGATCGGCCGCCAAAGGAGCGACCCGAAACGGAAATTGACCATCCGTTCCCGGTCACTGCCTGCGGCAAGTGCCCGTCCGACCCCGCTGCGTGACGACCGTCTCCCGAACCCGCCGTCCATGACCCCGTGTCATACGACGGTCCGCCCCCTCCGCGCGGTGCGGAGGGGGCGGACCTGCGACCGGGCGCCTGGGGGGGCGGGGCGATCGACCCTGGGGAGGTGATCTCTACTTGCCCGGCGCGCCGACCGGCTTACCGTCGGGCGCGACGGCGTACCACGTGCCGCCCACGCCCTGACCGTTGGTGTCCCCGGGGGCCTTGTCACCGGAGAAGGTGTAGATCGGCCAGCAGTTGACCGCCATCTGCTTCACACCATCGGGGCGGGTGAAGGGCATCAGGCCCTTCTTCTTGACGCCCACGGTGTCGTCCTCGCGCACCGGGCCGACGGCCGGCCACTTCTCCAGGCAGGCGCCGGTGCAGTTGGAGACGGACTTCGGCCAGGCCTGGTCCTTGAGGAAGCGGTAGACCGTCATCCCCTTCTTGTTGACGATGACGTCTCCCAGCTTGGGGTCCTTGTGGACGGACAGTCCGGGCAGGGACGCCAGGGAGGCCTTCTTGCCGTTCGGGGCGAGCGCGAACCATGTGCCGCCCACGCCCTGGCCGTTCACGTCACCGGAGTTGACGTCCTTGACGTAGCGGTAGGCGGGCCAGCCGCCGACGGTCAGCTGCTTGGTGCCGTCCGCGCGGGTGATCTCGCCGAGGAGCGCCTTGTCGATGCCGGCGCCGGCGGTGGCGTCGTCGGCGGGCACAGGCGGCCAGGTGGTGGCGCAGTCGCCTGCGCAGTTCGACTTGGGCGGATTGGCGGTGTCCTTGTCGAACCGGTAGAGGGTCAGCCCGGAGACGTCCGTCAGCACGTTGCCCAGATCCGGGTTGGCGGCCACGGTCAGTTCGCCCGCGGGGGCGGCCGGGGTCGCGGAGTCGGAGGCCTGGTTGCCGTCGGCGCCGTAGCCGTTGCCCGCGCCGCCGCCCGGGCTGCCGTAACCACCGGCCGGGGCCGTGGCCCCGACGTTCTGGGCGGCCGACGCGGGAGGCGTGGGGTTGTCCTGACCGCACGCCGTCGTCAGCGCCAGCACCGAAGCGGCTGTGGCCACCAGTGAGGCGGTCCGCCAGGAGGTCTTCATCGTCAACTCCCCATATTGGTATGGATGTTGGGGCGCCTCGCCGGGCCGCCGCACGGCCATGGATACGCGGGGAGGGGGGCGGAGTGTTCAACCGGAGCGCATGTTTTTCTCTCCAGGGGCCGCACGGCCGCTCGTGACCGGGGAGCCATAGGGGAACAAATCGGCCACTCACGCCACTTCGGCCCGTCAAACCATGGATCACACTTTGCCGCTCATACGGATCAATCCCGGGGCATCGCGGAGTGAGAGGGCCCCGAGCGCCTCATGATCTCGGTCGTGCATGGACCCGAAGCGACCCGAAGTGCGCCCGCCGCACGGGTGTTGGCCCTGTTGGCACTGACGTGGACCCTGGTGGGCTGTCCGGCCGGAGCGGCGTCGGCCGACGCCTGCGCGTACGCCTCGACGGGCCCCGACGGCACGGTGGCGGTGGCCGTGGCCGGAGGCGGCGGCCACCGTCCGTCCCCCGAGCTCCCGGCTCCGCTCGACCACGGGGTACCCCCGGTTCCGCCCTGCCCGAAGCCCACCCCTCCGCCGTGCCCGCCCACACCCACTCCGACGCCCACACCCCCTTCCCCTCCGCCACCTCCACCACCGCCTCCGCCGCCCCCGCCCGAGCCGACGCCCAGACCGCGGCCCACGCCCGTCCCGAAGCCGCCGCCCAAGCCGCCCGTCCGGCCCGCCCCGGCACCTCCCGCGGCTCGCCCGGCCCCTCCCCCGCCGCCCCCGCCCGCCCCGCGTCCGAAGCCGACCCCGCCGCCCAAGCCCACCCCACGGCCCTCCGCGACCCCGGTGAGCTACCCGGCGTACCACTCCCGGCCCACCTCGCACCCCGCACCCTCCCCGACCGCCCCGGTCACCTACGTCCTGCTCATCACCGTGCCCGCGATCGTCGCCGTCGCGGCGCTGCGCCCGCGCTGACGCGCCGGCCCTCACTTCTGGAGGCACCTGTTGTCGGATTGGCTTGTTCTCGTCCTCGCGATCCTGGGGGCGTGCGCCGTGGTGGTCGTCATCACTCTGGTGCGGCACAAGCGGGCTCCCGAGGACGAGGATCCCAGCGAGACCCCGGACGTCATCGAGTACATGACGATGTGGATCGGGGTGGTCTACGCCATCGTCCTGGGCCTGGCCATCGCCGGTGTGTGGGAGGCGCGCAGCGCCGCCCAGGACCATGTGCAGGCCGAGGCCCAGGCGCTGCACGAGATCTCCGAACGGGTGCGGGTGTACCCGCCGGACGTCCGTGACCGCATCCGCGACGACGTGGATTCGTACGTCAGTTACGTCGTGGCCACCGAGTGGAAGTCGATGACCGACCATGAGCGGGTCACCGGCCACGGCGCGGAGCTGCTGGGCCGGGTCCGCCAGGACGTCACGGACTACCGGCCGAGGAACGACTTCGAGGCCCAGGCCTACCAGCCGCTGCTGGACCAGATGGCCGCCGCCGACCAGGCGCGCAACGCGCGCGCCGACTCGACCGGGGCCACGATGCCGCCCGTGGTGTGGTGGGGTCTGCTCGCCGGGGCGGTGATCACGGTGGGCATGGTCTTCGCCCTGCAGATCCGCCGCACCGTCCGCGAGCTGGTCCTGGCCGGGCTGTTCTCCGCGACCATCGCCTTCATGCTCTTCCTGATCTGGGACTTCGACGCCCCGTTCAGCCGGGGCATCGCGGCGACCGCGGCACCGTTCCTCAACCTGTTCCCGCACGCCGGGGGCTAGCCGGCGCGGCGGCCGGATCACCCGGCCGCCCAGGCGCCCGCCGCGCGCCGCAGGCCTTCACCCCGGTGCCCGCGAAGGGCTGGGGCGAAGGCCTGTCGGCGCACGCCCGGTCCACCGAAGGCGGGACCGGGACGGGGTCAGAACTGCTTCTCGTTCCGGCGGCGCAGCATGAACGCTCCGCCCCCGAACACGGCCGAGGCCACCAGACCTCCGCCGATGGCCATGTCGCTCGTCGTGGCACCACTGGTGATGCTGCCGCCGAGCCCGCCCTGGACGCCGCCGAGCACGGTGAAGGCCCAGTTGCGGGTGAAGGTCCGGCGGTTGCAGGTGACCGTGATGTCGTACCGGCCGGGACGGGCGTCGCGGTCGATGGTGACGTCGGCGCGTGACCGGTCGTCGCCTTCCGGTTCCAGGGTGGTCGTGCGGAAGGCCCGGGAGGACACCGTGCCGCCCTGGCAGCCGTCCACGGTGACGGTCAGATGGCCGCCTGCGGGAACCACCTCGGGGTGGACGACGATGTTGCGCACTTCCTCGCCCCGGTTGCCGAATTCGTCATGACGACCGTTTTCGTTGCCCCGGCCGTGTTCGTTGCCCCGGCCGTTCTCGTTGCCCCGGCAGTTGTTGAAGTTTCCGTTGCCGTTGAAGTTCCCGTTCCCGTTGAAGTTCCCGTTTCCGTTGAAGTTGCCGTTCCCGTTGCAGTTGAAGTTGCCCCCGAAGCCGCCGAAGCCCCCGCCACCGCCGACGAAGCCCCCGCCACCGCCGACGACGCCGCCGACGCCACCCCCGCCGCCGCCGATCACGACGTTGCCGTTACTGGTTCCCGTTTCACCGGCCGGTCCGCCCGGATTGGGCATGCCGTCCGCGACAGCCACGGGGGTGGCGAGCCCGAGCACCGCGACCGCGGCGCACGCGGCCGCCAGGGCACGTTGGTTCCGCATGTGTTCCTCCGCGGGAGGCACCCCGGGTCCCGTCCCCGGAGTGTCGGCGAGAAAGCACCTCCCGGCAAAACCCTCGGACCCCCGGAACACGCCCGCATGTCGAGAATGCTCCGTCCTGGTGATCCGACATTCCGTCAGACAACCACACAATCGGATATTGCCGCAGGTCACCGGCCGTCAGAAAATCTCTTTCGGTTGCAACTCGGATGGCGCACCGAAAGACTCACGGGCCACCCGTTCGCCCGCACTCCCGTCGCCCGCCGCGTGCGTGGGACTTAGCGTTTTCCCATGCGCGAGGGATGTGGGACGCCCGCGTCGAGAGGGGATGGCGAATGTATGCGTCCGAGTGGGCCGAGCTGGCCGAAGAGGAGGAGCGGCGGAGAAAGCGCGCCCCTTGGGGCGTCATAGCGCTTGTTCTCCTGACCGGCCTGGCGCTCATTCGGAACGGTTCCGGTGAGTTCGACATCGGTCCGCCTCAGCCCGCCTCGGTCGCCGCCCCGGACACCCGCACCGACCCGGAGACCTTCGCGGCGCAGGCCGCGCCATCCCCGCTGCCGTTCGCGGCGGTCGACCGCATCCGGATCCCGGCGATCCAGGTGGACGCGCCGGTGATTCCGGTCGGCCTGGACGCGAACGGCTGGGTCGGCGCACCGCCGCCGGACGACGCCAACCTGGCGGGCTGGTTCACCGGCGCGGTCTCGCCCGGCGAGAAGGGCACCGCCGTGATCGTCGGCCACGTCGACAACAAGCAGGGACCCGCCGTGTTCTACGGGCTCGGGGCGCTGAAGAAGGGCAACCGGGTCGAGGTCCTGCGCAAGGACGGGAAGTCCGCGGTGTTCGAGATCTACGGGGTCGAGGTCTTCGAGAAGAGCAAGTTCCCCGGTGACCGGGTGTACGGCTCGAAGGGCACGCCGGAGCTGCGGGTGATCACCTGCGGCGGCGGTTTCTCGAAGCAGAACGGCTACGACGGCAACGTCGTCGTCTTCGCCCGCCTGGTCACGGTCGACTGAGGCGCCGCGGCCGGGCGGGCGGCCCCCGTCTCAGGTGCGGCGGCTCGGCACGGTGAGGTGGTAGCCGGAGTCGAGCAGATAGGGCAGGTACTCGCGGATCGCGCGGACGCTCTGCGAGCGGTCGCCCCCGGCGTCGTGGGAGAGGATCACGACGCCGGGGGCGGCGTTGTCCTCCACCCGGTCGATGATGGTGCGCGTACCGGGCACCTTCCAGTCCGTGGTGTCGGTCGTCCAGGCCATCGGCTCCATGCCCATCTGGGCGCCCAGTTGGAAGGCGGCTCGGTTCCAGGCGCCGTAGGGGGCGCGGAACCACTGCGGGCGGTCCCCCCACGCGTCCTCGATGACGTCGCTGGTGCGCTCCATCTCGGCGCGGATCTCCTCCCGGCCGAGCGCGGTCAGCAGCGGGTGCGTCCAGGTGTGGTTGCCGACCACGTGGCCCTCGTCGGCCATCCGGGCCAGGAGCTCCTTGTTGTCGACGACCATCTCGCCGCACACGAAGAACATGGCCCGGACGTCGTACTTGGCGAGGGTGTCCAGGATGTGCGGGGTGTAGTCCGGGTGGGGACCGTCGTCGAAGGTCAGCATCATCTGCCGGCCGCGTGCGGAGATCCGCACGATGGGCTGGTGCCGCACTGTGAGCTTGTGCGGCACGGTGCGCGGCGGGCCGTATCCGGTGAGCGGCTGGAGCCGGAACGCGGACGGCTTCAGCACGGGGCGTGCCTGTGGGCCGGCGAGGACGGCGGGCCGGGCCGGTTCCTCCTCGCTGCCCACCTTGACGAGTCCGGCGGTGCCCGCGGCACCCAGAGCGGCGGCGCCGGCGAGCAGCATCCGGCGCCGCGTGAACAACTGATCCTTCTCCATGACCCATCAGTCGCCCGACGAACGTTCGGCGCACCACATCGACACCGGTGTGGCGGCGGAAAAACACCCGGTCGGCGCAGTGCGGCACACCCATATGAGGTACCTCCCGGGCCACCGGGTCCGGCGCCCCCGAAGGGGCGCGGGACCGTATCGATGTGCGGCTCCGCCGCGATGGGGGTCCCTCCGATCGAGCGATGTCGAGAGTGGGGGAGCGACCGGCCACGACGGACCCGCGGAGAACGCACCCCGTTGCGGCCGAGCGCTCAGCGCTGCCGCACCAGCGGGAACGGCAGGGTCTCGCGGATCGTGAGGCCGGTGAGGAACATGACCAGCCGGTCCACGCCGAGGCCGAGTCCGCCGGTCGGCGGCATCGCGTACTCGAGGGCGTCGAGGAAGTCCTCGTCGAGTTCCATGGCCTCGGGGTCGCCGCCGGCCGCCCGCAGGGACTGGGCGGTGAGCCGGCGGCGCTGTTCGACAGGGTCGGTCAGTTCGGAGTAGGCGGTGCCCAGTTCGGTGCCGAAGGCGACGAGGTCCCAGCGCTCGGCGAGCCGCGGGTCGCCGCGGTGCTGCCGGGTGAGCGGGGAGACCTCGGTCGGGAAGTCCTTGTAGAAGGTGGGCAGCCGCGTGCGGTCCTCCACGAGCCGCTCGTACATCTCCAGGGCGACGTCACCGGGTCCGTCGTCGCCGGTGTACGGCACGCCCGCGCGGTCGCACAGCCGGTGCAGCCGGAGAAGTTCGGTGCCGGGGGTGACCTCCTCGCCCAGGGCCTCGGAGATCGCCCCGTACACCGTCCGCACCGGCCACCTCCCGGAGATGTCGTACGCCTGGCCGTCCCTGTGCGCGACCGGTGTGCCGAAGGCGGCCGTGGCGGCGGCCTGGACGAGTTCCCGGGTCAGGTCGAGCATCACGTCGTAGTCGGCGTGCGCCTGGTAGGCCTCCAGCATCGTGAACTCGGGGTTGTGCTTGTAGGAGACACCCTCGTTGCGGAAGGTGCGGCCCAGCTCGAAGACCTTCTCCAGGCCGCCGACGCACAGCCTCTTGAGGTACAGCTCGGGGGCGATGCGCAGGTAGAGGTCGAGGTCGTAGGCGTTGCTGTGGGTGGTGAAGGGGCGGGCGTTGGCGCCGCCGTGGATCTGCTGGAGCATCGGGGTCTCGACCTCGATGTAGCCGCGGTCCAGCAGGCCCTGGCGCAGTGCCTGTACGACGGCGGAGCGGGCCCGGAGCACGCCGCGGGAGCGGGGGCTGGTGGCCAGGTCGAGGTAGCGGCGGCGGACCTTGGCCTCGGGGTCGGTGAGGCCGCGGCGTTTGTCGGGCAGCGGGCGCAGGCACTTGCCGGTCAGCTGCCAGGAGGTGACGAAGACGGTCGGCTCGCCCCGGTCGCTCAGGCCGGTGCGGCCGGTGGCGGTGATGAGGTCGCCGATGTCGGTGTCGGCGCGGAAGCGGTCCAGCTCGGGCCCGGAGCCGTGGCGGGTGAGGGCGAGCTGGTGGTCGCCCGACCAGTCGCGCAGGACGACGAAGAGGATGCCGCCGAAGTCGCGGACCATCAGGACGCGGCCGGCCACGGTGACGTCCTGGTCCAGGGGCACGTCGGCGAGGGCGTGGGTGGGGGCGGGGGTGCCGACCGGGTAGGGGTCGGTGCCGGCGGCCCGCAGCCGGTCGAGGGTGCGGTGGCGGACGCGGAACTGGTCGGGCAGGCCCTCTTCCGGTGCGGCGGGCCCGGCCTCCTCCCCTTCGGCCGGGCCGAGTGCCGTCGTCGGCGGCGGAGCCGGGGCGACGGCGGGCCCCTGCCCCGGCTCGGCGTGGCCCCGGCGCCAGAGCTTGCGCAGGGACGGTACGGGCACGAACCCCTCGGCGATGCCGGAGGCGAGGCCGATGCGGGCGAGGGAGGCGGTCTCGCCGTAGCAGATGAAGCGCGGGTACCACTCGGGGTGGTATTTGGCGTTGGAGCGGTAGAGGGCCTCCAGCTGCCACCAGCGGGAGAAGAACAGCAGCAGGCGGCGCCAGAGCCGCAGGACGGGTCCGGCACCGATGCGGGCGCCCTCCTCGAAGACCGAGCGGAACACCGCGAAGTTCAGCGAGATCCTGTGCACCCCGAGTCGCGGGGCGGCCGCGCACAGCTCGGCGACCATGAACTCCATGACTCCGTTGGGTGCGCTGCGGTCACGGCGCATCAGGTCCAGGGAGACGCCGTCGCGGCCCCAGGGCACCAAGGAGAGCAGGGCGAGCAGCCGTCCGTCGTCGCCGAGGGCCTCCACGAGCAGGCAGTCGCCGTCACAGGGGTCGCCGAGCCGGTCCAGGGCCATGGAGAAGCCCCGTTCGGTCTCGGTGTCGCGCCAGGCGTCGGCCTTGTCGACGATCTCCTCCATCTCCCGGTCGCCGAGGTCGGCGTGGCGGCGGATGCGGCAGGTGGCGCCGGTACGGCGGACACGGTGGACGGCCTGCCGGGTGACACGCATGTCCCGGCCGTCCAGGTCGAATCCGGGCACGTGCAGGATCGCCTCGTCACCGAGCTGGAGGGCGCCGAGTCCGGCGCGGGCGTAGGCGCGGGCGCCGTCCTCGGAGGCGCCCATCACGGCGGGTGCCCAGGCGTGCCGGCGGGCCGCGTCGAGCCAGGCGGCGATGGCGGGCGGCCAGGCCTCGGGGTCGCCGACCGGGTCGCCGCTGGCGAGGCAGACACCGGTCTCGACGCGGTAGGTGACGGCGGCCTTGCCGCTGGCGGAGAAGACGACGGCCTTGTCGCGGCGGGTGGCGAAGTAGCCGAGCGAGTCCCGTTCGCCGTAGGCCGCGAGCAGGGCGCGGATGCGGGTCTCCTCGTCGCCGTGCAGGGCGGCCTCCAGGCGCTGCGAACGGAACAGCGCGGCAGCGGCGTTCAGCAGGGCGAGCGCGCCGAGCAGGCCGAGCACGAAGGTGACCTGGCGCGGCGGCCGGCCGTCGAAGGCGCTGTCGGAGACCAGTCCGCCGCACACCCGGTCGGCGGCCCAGGCCAGGTGCTGGCCCGGTGGCAGCGTGCCCGGGAACAGCGCGACCAGGCCCCAGCCCAGCAGGATCGCCATGAGGATTCCGGCCGCCAGGACGGCCAGGGCCCGCCACACGGCACCGCGGCGGGAGGCGGCGTAGAACTCCTTGCGGGCCACCACCAGCAGGAGCAGCATCAGCCCGCACAGCACCAGGGACGTCAGCGAGTCGACGTACAGGCCGAGGGCCACGCCGACGGCGTCGGTGACGACCACCAGGCCCAGGTAGACGACCACCAGCCACCAGGCGACCTTCTTGCGGGCGGCGGTGGCGGCGGCCAGCAGGAACAGGAAGACGGCGTAGGCGAGGTTGGCGCTGATCGGGACCAGGAGCAGGTCCAGGGTGTGCACCAGCGGGCGCAGCAGACGGCGCAGCGGGCCGACGACGGCGAGCAGGGCGCAGAACAGGCCGAGCGCGCCGAAGAGGGTTCCGAAGGCCTCGGGCACCCGGCCGAGGCGGCCGCCGGCGGGCGGGCCTGTCGGACCCCCGGCGTCGCTCCGTGCGGCCGGCTCGGCGGTGGCGGTCATGTTTCCGACTGTAGGAAGGGCCGGGGCCGCTCGCCCGTCGAGCGGCCCCTGGCCTCGGCAGGAAGCGGTGATTCCGATAGCCTCGCGGCGTGGCCGAACAGCACGAGCAGCACGAGCAGCACAAGCGGCAGGCGCACCGGTTCGAGCGCGGTACGGACGGGCCCAAGGTCATCGTGGTCGGGATGGACGGCTCGGAGTCCTCGATGCGGGCCGCCGCCTACGCGGGCGGTCTGGCGCGGCGGCAGAACGCGCTGCTGGCCGTGGTGTACGTGCAGCCGGTGCTGGCGGCCGGGGCGGCCCTCGGAGCGCCGGTGGCGGAGACGACCGACGAGATCGCCGAGGACCTGATCGCCCAGATCAGGGAGGCGACGGAGCGGGTCAAGGGGATCTTCGACGTGCGCTGGGAGTTCCACACGTTCCGCGGTGACGCCTACAACGGCCTGGTGAAGGCGGCCGACGAACTCAAGGCCGACGCGGTGGTGGTGGGCGCCTCCGAGCGGGCCGGGCACCGCATCATCGGCTCGGTGGCGGTCCGGCTGGTGAAGGCCGGCCGGTGGCCGGTGACGGTCGTTCCGTAGGCAGCCGCAGGAGCGGCAGCGGGGGCGCGAGCAGCGCCTGGTACGCAAGCGATCGGAAGCTTCAGCAACACAACCACTGGTTGTGGACGCGGGGCATTCCAGGAGGCGGCCGGGGTGGTCGCGGTCGCCCGGCAGGCCGTCTCCGAGCGGGTCGCGGCCCTGCACGCCGACCTCACCCGGCCGCCCGCCCGGACCGGGGCACGCACGCGGGCTCCCGCCCGTGCCGCGCCGGACGAGACCGTGCGTGGCGTCTTCCGTCCTGGGCGAGCCTGAGCCATCATGATCGGCCGTCAGCCGTTTGCCGTCGGGGAAGAGGTGAGGCGCGTGGCCAAGCTCCGTGTGGGTGAAGGGATTCTCCGTCGCAAACCCATCGAACACATCGAGGAGACCGAGGTACGCGAGGGCGCCGCACTGGAGCGCTCGCTCGGGCTGTGGCAGCTCACCGCGATCGGTGTGGGCGGCATCATCGGCGCAGGCATCTTCACGCTGGCCGGCACGGTGGCCAACGGCACGGCCGGGCCCGCGGTGCTGGTGTCCTTCCTCATCGCCGGTCTTGCCAGTGCCTGCGCGGCGCTGTCCTACGCCGAGTTCGCGGGGCTGATCCCGAAGGCGGGCTCGGCCTACACGTACGGGTACGCGGTGCTCGGCGAGTTCGCGGGCTGGTTCATCGGCTGGGACCTGCTGCTGGAGTACACCGCGATCGTGGCGGTGGTCGCCATCGGCATCTCCGGGTACTTCAGCTTCCTGGTCGAGGAGATGGGTGCCAACCTGCCCTCGTGGATGCTGGGCGCGCCCGGCACCGGGCACGGGCACCGGGTCGACCTGTTCGCGGCCGTGCTGTGCCTGCTGATCGCCTGGCTGCTCAACCTGGGCATCCGCAGCGCCGCCCGCTTCGAGACGATTGTGGTCGCGCTGAAGGTGCTGGTGGTGCTCGTGGTGATCGGGGTGGGCGTGTTCCACATCAACTCGGCGAACTACCACCCGTTCTTCCCGTTCGGCGTCAGCGGGGCGTTCACCGGTGCGGCGACCGTGTTCTTCGCCGTGTTCGGCTACGACGCGATGTCGACCGCGGCCGAGGAGTCGAAGGACGCGCAGCGGCACATGCCGAAGGCGATCATCTACTCGCTGGCGATCTCGATGGTGCTGTACGTGGCGGCCTGTCTCGTCCTGACGGGCATGCAGAACTACAAGCACATCGACCCGGAGAGCGGCTTCTCCACGGCGTTCAAGTCGGTCGGCCTGAACAAGCTCGCGGACGTGATCGCGGTGGGCGCGATCATCGGCATCCTCACCGTGATGTTCACCTTCATGCTGGGCGTGACCCGGGTGTGGTTCTCGATGTCCCGGGACGGGCTGCTGCCGCGCTGGTTCGCCAAGACGCACCCGACACGGCACGTGCCGACCCGGGTGACGTGGATCGTCGGTGCCGCCTCGGCGCTGATCGCCGGGTTCCTGCCGATCGGCGAGGCGGCCGAGCTGACCAACATCGGCATCCTGCTGGCGTTCGTCGTGGTGTGCGTGGCGGTGATCGTGCTGCGCTACCGGCAGCCGGAGCTGCCGCGCTCCTTCCGTACGCCGTGGATGCCGTTCGTGCCGGCGCTGGGCGTGGTCTTCTCCATCTGGCTGATCACGTTCCTGCAGTGGCAGACCTGGGTGCGGTTCGCCGTGTGGTTCTTGATCGGCTGCGTGATCTACTTCGGCTACTCCTACCGCCGTTCGGCGCTGGCCGCCAGGCCGCCCGTGGAGTGATCACCGCCCGACGAGCAGCCCGTCCTTGGCCGCTCCCCGGCTGAGGACGACGTCCTGGATGCGATCGCGCGCCCCGGTCAGCTCGGCGCCGCCGGCGATGGCCTGACCGAGGTCGACGGCCCGGCCGGCGTCGAGGTCGAAGACCTGCGGGAGGGCCTCGGCCCGGGTGATCTCCCAGCGGGCGCCGGGGCGGGCCGGCGGGGCGAAGGTGAAGCGGCCGATGGTGGACTCGTCGCCACGGGAGTCCCGCACGCCCTGGCCGTTGTACATCTCGCCCGCGACCTGGTCGCCCATGCCGTAGACCACCCAGGTCCCGTTGACCTTCTCGTAGGCCTGCGGGACACGGGCGCCGGTGCCGAGGATCAGGTCGATGTCCGGGCGGCCGGCGGTCTTCGACGCCGTCAGGCGCTGGGCGAGGGTGAGCTGCAGCTGATCGGGGGCGTCCTGCCAGGCGGTGCCCCAGTGCACCGAGACCACGACCACGTCGGCGCCGGCCTTCCGGGCGGCCCGGGCGTCGGCGATCATCCGCTGCTCGTCGACCTGGTTGACGGCCCAGGACGGACCGGCGGCGAGCGGGTGCTGGTCGCCTGCGTAGGTGTACGACAGATGGGCGACCTTGGCCGGGCCGGCCTGGAGCAGGACGACCGAGCGGGCCTCGGACTCGTTGCGGGCGGTTCCGGTGTGCCGCAGGCCCGCCTGGTCCATGGCGGCGAGGGTGCTCTGGAAGGCGTCCCCGTTGTCCAGGGCGTGTTCGGAGGCGGTGGAGCAGCTGTCGTAACCGGTGGCGGCGAGACCCCAGGCGATCTGCGGCGGGGCCGTGGAGGCGGGGTGGCCGTTGCGGTCGCCCTCGTGGACCATCTCCAGGTGACACAGCGCCAGGTCGGCGCGGGAGACCACCGATTCGGCCCCGGAGAGCATCGGGCGGAAGTTGTAACCGTTGCCGCCGGCGTCGTAGCCGGCCCGCTCCACGACCGAGGCGTGCGGCAGGACGTCACCGGAGGCGACGAGCGTGAAGCCCCGGGCGGCGGGCGGCGCCGGGTGCGCGGAGGCGGCGGACTCCTCCCGCTCCTGGTTGGTACAGGCGGCGGCCGCCGCGAGCAGGGCGGTCAGCGCCAGAGCCACCTGGTGTCTGCGTCCGATCATCAGCTCACCCCAGAGTTGTCGTATTGACAGACAAAGCCGTCACAGGCATATGGGTACGAAGCTGACTCCCGGCGCAAACAGGTCAGACGCTTTGATTAGCCCAATCGGTGTCAGACACGGCGCTCCGGAACCGTTCACCGCGCCGTTCGCCGTACCGCTCGCCGACACGATCGACCGTCCGTCGCACAGTCGCGTGAACCCCCTGTCCCCCGAGGGCGGCCTGCGCTGGCATACCGCCATGACGGCCGCAACCACGACTTCTCCCCGGGCCACCACCGCCGGGCACACCCTGGCGGCGCTCCAGCGCGAGCACGGCCGCCCCCTGTTCGCCATGCTGCTCCGGCTCTGCGACGGGGACCGGCAGCGCGCCGAGGACCTCGTGCAGGAGACCCTGGTGCGGGCCTGGCAGCATCCCGAGGCCCTGTACGCCGAGGACTTCGACTCCGTACGACCCTGGCTGCTGACCGTCGCCCGGCGGCTGGCGATCGACGCGCGACGGGCTCGGCAGGCCCGGCCGCCCGAGATCTGCGACGAGGTCCCGGAGAACGCGCGGGTGACCGACGACCACGCCGAGCGGGCCGCCGCGAGGCTCGATGTCCGGGATGCTGTGAAGACACTCACGCCCGAGCACCGTGACGTGCTCGTACTCGTGTATCTCCGGGGGGCCAGTGTGGCGGAAGCGGCGAAAACCCTGGGCATTCCGCCCGGTACCGTGAAGTCCCGCGCGTATTACGCGCTGCGCGCCCTGCGCCGGGCCCTTCCGGGTTATCGACCGAGCTGCGGTGAAACCGGTGACAGGGCAAAGCCTTAGCAAAGCGCCTTGCTGTGACCCCCGTTCGGGCAATCAGCTGTCCTCATCCGTGTTCCGGGCGGGGGGCCGGGTTCGGGCGACGCGCACGCACCGGAGGAGGGCAGGAAGGGATGCTGCACAGAGGTCACGAGAGCACGGACGGCACCGACGACGGTGAACTCGCCGTCCCCATGGCCTGGTTGTACGCCGAGTACATCGCCGACGAGCTGCTGCGCACCGGCGATCTCATGCCGCCGACGTCCTTCGAGTTCCGGGCCGGCCGGGACGCGCTGGCGCTGACCGTCTTCCTGTCCGACACCGACGGCGAACTCTCCTGCATCCGAGTGGTCTCGCAGCTGGAGACATGGCTGTCGCTGACGGCGTACGACCAGCCCTGGCAGGACTGGGTGCGCGAGCGGCTGGCCGAGCTGGCCGCGGAGGCGGCGGGGTCCGCCGCGCCCTCGCCGGACCTGGCGCTGGCGATGGACGCGTGGCGCTGGCTGGAGGAGACCGAGCTGCTCGCGCCCGACCTGGACGCGGTGCCGGGCGGCGGGACGGTGTTCGGGGAGGACGACGGGCCGAAGGTGTGGACCCCGGCCTGGCGCCTCGGCCTGCCGCTCGGCCATCTGGCCATCCACCTCTTCTGAGCCGTCGCGCCCTCCGCGGCCAGCCGTCGATCGGGCGTTCGGCGTTCTTCGAGACTTTCCGGAATTCGCACCAATCCGCGGGCCCGGCCGCTCCGAATCTCCTGGCCGGGATTCCGTGTGCGGCTTGAGTGATTCGGCAGTCCTCTGCGTACGGGTGGGAGCAACGAGTCACCCCACCCACACCCAAAGGCACGAGGATTCGGCATGAGGTCCCTGGAACGGCATCGCGACGTCGGCGCGTACGCGCTCGGCGTGCTGGACGAGGCGGAGGCCTTCCGCTTCGAGGACCACCTCATGGAGTGCCCCCGGTGCACGGTGCACGTGACCGAATTCGGGCCCACGACACGGCAGTTGATGCTGTACCGGCGCGCCACCCCGCGCTTCGTGCACCCCCTGGTCCAGCCCGGCCCCCGGCTGCTGGAGCGGCTGCTCGGCGAGGTCGCCCACCGGGACCGGGCCCGGCGCCGCAATTTCCTGTACGGCCTGGCCGCCTCCGTGGTGCTGGCGGTGGCCGGTCCTGGGCTGCTGGTGCACACGGGCCACGGTGAGGCGGGTCCGCGGGTCATGGCGGCGACCGACCCGGCGACCGGGGTGTGGGCGCGGGTGACCTCCGAGGACGAGGAGTGGGGCAGCCGGCTGCGCCTGGAGGTCAAGGACGCCTCCGGACCCCACTTCTGCCGGCTCGTGATCGTCGGACGGGACGGCTCGGAGCAGAACGTCGCCGCCTGGGGCGTCGGCGCGCACGGCACCGGCCCGACCACGACCCTGGCCGGCTCGACGATGCATCCCGACCAGGTCGCCCGCTACGAGGTGCGCACCACGGACGGACAGCGCCTGATCACGCTCCGGGCGCGGTAGCCGGACCACGGCACCGGCCGGGCCCCTTCCGCCGTCACTTCAGCAGCCGGGACATTCTGCGGTCCGCCAGCGGTTTCCCGCCGGTCTGGCAGGTGGGGCAGTACTGCAGCGAGGAGTCGCTGAAGGAGACCTCGCGGATGGTGTCGCCGCACACCGGGCAGGGTTCGCCGGTGCGGCCGTGGACGCGCAGACCGCTCTTCTTCTCGGCCTTCAGCCGTCCCGCCGCAAGCCCGCGCGAACGCTCGACCGCCTCGGTGAGTGTGGTGCGCAGCGCCTCGTAGAGCCGCGCGGTCTCCTCCGGGGTCAGGGACGCGGCGAGCTTGAACGGGGACATCTTCGCGGCGTGCAGGATCTCGTCGCTGTAGGCGTTGCCGACCCCGGCGATCAGGGACTGGTCCCGCAGCGCGCCCTTCAGCTGCCGTCTCTCGTCGTCGAGCAGGGCGGCGAAGCGGGACTCGTCGAACTCGGCGGCGAGCGGGTCGGGGCCGAGGCGGGCGATGCCCGGTACCTCCTGCGGGTCGTGCACGACGTACACCGCGAGGCGCTTTTGTGTGCCGGCCTCGGTGAGGTCGAAGCCCTCGCCGGTCTCCAGCGCCACGCGCAGCGCCAGCGGGCCCTTGCCGGGGCGGGGCATGCCGTCGGGGAGGCGGTCCTTCCACTGGAGCCAGCCGGCCCGGGCCAGGTGGGTCACCAGATGCAGGCCGCCGCTCGTCTCCAGGTCGAGGAACTTGCCGTACCGGCGCACGGCGGTGATCTCGCTGCCCTCGACGGCGGTGACCGGCGGGTCGTACGTCTTCAGCACGCTGATGGCGAGGGGCAGCACCCGCACCACCCGGCGCCCGGCCAGGTGCTCGGCGAGGAAGTCCTTCAGTGCTTCCACCTCGGGCAGTTCCGGCATGGGTCCAGGGTGCCATCCGGCACCGACAGCGGACAGCCGACAGCCGACGGCACAGTCGTCGGCGTTCGTCCCCGTCGTCCGGGGCCACCCTGAACTCGCACCACACGGCCTTGCCGCCGCCGCGCGCCTCCACGCCCCAGGTGTCGGTGAGCCGGTCCACGAGGAGCAGGCCGCGGCCGGAGACCCCGTCCTCCCCCGCCTCGCGGCGGCGCGGCAGGGCGCTGGAGGAGTCCTCGACCTCGACGCGCAGCCGCCGGCCGCTGCCCTCCAGGACGCGCAGGGTGACGATCCCGGAGCCCTCGGTGTGCATCAGCGCGGGCGGAGCCCTCGGTGTGCATCAGCGCGTTGGTGATCAGCTCGTCGGCGATCAGCTCGATCTCGTCGGCCCGGTCCCGGGCGCCCCAGGCGCGGACCGCGGCGCGGATCATGTGCCGGGCCCGGGTGAGGGCCTCGGGGTCGCCCGGGGACACGTGCTGCCGGAGCCGGCCGCCGGTGCGCGGTGCCTCGGCCGCACGTCGGTGCAGCAGGAGCAGGGCCACGTCGTCGTCGCCGCCGCGCTCCTCGGCCACCGCGATCAGCCGCTCGGCGAGCTCGTGCACGTCCTCGGGGCCGGCGCTGATGAGCGACGCCAGGGTCCGCATAGCGTCGTCGAGGTCGGTGCCGGGCTGTTCGACGAGCCCGCATCGCCTGCTGGAGCCCCTGGGCGAGGTCCTTGTCCTGCTCGTAGAGCATGGCGCGCTGCAGGCTCTGCGCGATGGTGCTGCCCAGTGCGACCAGGACGGCCCGCTCCTCGTCCGAGAAGCCGCGCCGGTATTTGTCCGATTCTTCGAGCGGGACGGACCTCCCGCCCGGGTTACGCGGACGACCTGGTGCGGTACATGCGGTGACGGCCGTGAAACGGTCACCCGGCCCCGATGGAGTGGCTGCGGGAGTGGTCACAATGGAGGCAGGAGCGCACGGCCGTGGACTGGTTCACCGCACCCGAGTACTGGCTGAGCCGGCTGGTCTTCCAGCGGGCCCTGGCCGCCGTGTACCTCGTCGCGTTCCTGGTGGCCGTCTCGCAGTTCCGGGCCCTGCTGGGCGAGCGCGGCATGCTGCCGATCCCCCACTACACGGCCCGGATGCCGTTCAAGCGGGCCCCGAGCCTCTTCCACTGGCACTACTCGGACCGTTTCTTCGCGGCCTGCTCCTGGGCGGGCTGCGCGGTGTCGGCCGGGCTGCTGGCCGGCGTGGACGCGCTGCTGCCGCTGTGGGGCGGGATCCTGCTGTGGCTGGTGCCGTGGGCGCTGTATCTGTCGATCGTGAACGTGGGCCAGACGTGGTACGCCTTCGGCTGGGAGTCGCTGCTGCTGGAGACCGGTTTCCTCGCCGCGTTCCTCGGCAACGACGAGGTCGCGCCGCCGGTCGTGGTGCTGTTCCTGCTGCGCTGGATCCTGTTCCGGGTCGAGTTCGGCGCCGGGCTGATCAAGCTCCGGGGCGACGCCTGCTGGCGGAAGCTGACGTGCCTGTACTACCACCACGAGACGCAGCCGATGCCGGGCCCGCTGAGCTGGTTCTTCCACCATCTCCCGAAGCCGCTGCACCGGGTGGAGGTGGCCGCCAACCACGTCACCCAACTGGCGGTGCCGGTACTGCTGTTCACCCCGCAGCCGATCGCCTCGGGCGCCGCCGCGCTGATGATCGTCACCCAGCTGTGGCTGATCATCTCCGGCAACTTCTCCTGGCTGAACTGGATCACCGTCGTCCTCGCCCTGTCCGCGCTCCGGCTGCCCGCCACCGCACCGGCGGTGCCCGCGGCACCGCTGTGGTACGAGGTCCTGGTGCTCGCGGTCGGCGCCGTGCTGCTCTGCCTGAGCTATCGCCCGGTGGTGAACATGATCTCCCGCCGCCAGGTCATGAACCGCTCCTTCGACCCGCTGCACCTGGTCAACACCTACGGAGCCTTCGGCAGCGTCAGCCGGATCCGTTACGAGGTCGTGGTCGAGGGCACGCTGGACGACGTACCGCGCGAGGACTCGGACTGGCGGGAGTACGAGTTCCGGGGCAAGCCCGGTGACCTGCGGCACTGGCCGCGCCAGTTCGCCCCCTATCATCTGCGCCTGGACTGGCTGATGTGGTTCGCCGCGCTGTCCCCGGCGTACGCCGGGGAGTGGTTCGGCGGCCTGGTGGAACGGCTGCTGGTGAGCGACCGCGACACCCTGCGGCTCCTGCGCCGCTCCCCCTTCCCGCCGGACACCCCGCCCCGTTTCGTCCGCGCCCGGCTGTTCCGCTACCGCTACACCACGTGGCGGGAACTGCGGGAGACGGGCGCGTGCTGGGAGCGGGTGTACGTACGGGAGTACCTGCCGCCCACCCGGCTGGCGGGGCTGTCCGAGAGGTTTTGAACCCTCCCCCAGCTGAAGCAGGGGAATTCCAGGCTCAGGAAGCCACCCAGATCAGCGACCTGGAAGGTCTTACTCCCTCGACACCAGCCGGGACGGAACCTGCCCGGTGACACGAAAGGCGAAACAGTGCCGCGCGCCGGGCTTGGCTCTCGCTCGGCACACAGCGACTGTACTGCCATGGGGCGCTCGGCGTCCGGGCTTTGGCGACGCTCCGCGTCGCGGTTGGTGTGCAGGGCGACTCTCATGACGGCTCCTCGGGGGGAAGCAGACCGGTGGCGCGCAGTTCCCGCCAGAAGGCGTCCGGGACCGGGATCCCGAACTGCTCCGCGCAGTCGTGGACTTCGGCGGCCGAGCGGGTGCCGACGAGAACGCCGGCGACGGCCGGGTGCGCGGCGCAGTGGGCCAGGGCGGCGGCGCGCAGGGTGACGCCGTGCCGGTCCGCGACCTCCTTCATCCGAAGGGCGCGCTCCAGCAGGTCCCGTGGCGCGCGGGTGTAGTTGTACGTCGATCCGGGCGCCGGGTCGGCCAGGAGGCCGGAGTTGAAGGCGCCGCCGATGACGACCGACACACCTCGTGCGAGGGCCTCGGGGAGCAGCTCGGCCGCCGCGCTCAGGTCGAGCAGGGTGTACCGGCCGGCGCACAGCACCGTGTCCACGTCCGTGTCGCGGACGAACCGGGTGAGCATCTCCGCCTGGTTCATGCCCGCGCCGATCGCGCCGACGACGCCTTCCGAGCGAAGCTTCTCCAGTGCGGGGTAGCCCTCGCGGAAGGCCTGTTCGGCGTGGTCGTCGGGGTCGTGGAGGTAGACGACGTCGACGCGGTCGAGGCCGAGCCGGTCCAGGCTCGCCTCCAGGGTGCGGCGGATGCCGTCGGCGCTGAAGTCCCAGACGCGGCGCTGGGTGGCGGGGACGGCGAAGCCGCTCGCCAGGTCGTCCCCGGTGCCGTCGGCGGGTTCCAGGCGCCGGCCGACCTTGGTGGAGAGCGTGTACGTGGCGCGGTCGTACTCCCGCAGGGCCGCGCCGAGACGTCGTTCGGACAGGCCCAGGCCGTAGTGGGGCGCCGTGTCGAAGTACCGGATGCCTCGCTCCCAGGCGGCCCGTACCGCCTCGTGCGCCTGCTCCTCGCTCACCGGCGTGTAGAGGTTGCCGATCGCTGCGGCGCCGAAGCCGAGGGGGCTGATCTCGACGCCGCTGCGGCCCAGGGCGGTCATCGGGTCGCCGCCGGGCGCAGCCGCAGGCCCTGCATGCCGCCGTCGACGGCGAGGGCGGTGCCGGTGGTGGCACCGGAGTGAGGACCGGCCAAGTAGGCGATGGCGGTGGCGACTTCGGCGGCGGAGACCAGGCGTCCGGTGGGCTGGCGGGCCTCCAGGGCGGCACGTTCCGCGACGGGGTCGGCAGCCGCGTCCAGCAGGCGGCCGACCCACGGGGTGTCGACCGTACCGGGGTTGACGCAGTTGACGCGGATTCCCTCGCGGACGTGGTCCGCGGCCATCGCCAGCGTCAGGGAGTACACCGCGCCCTTGGTGGCGCTGTACAGGGCGCGTCGCGGAAGTCCGGCGGTGGCCGCGATGGAGCAGGTGTTGACGATCGCCGCGTGCGCGGAGCGCCGCAGGTGCGGGAGGGCGGCGCGGGCGGCGCGGACCATACCGAGGACGTTGACGTCGTAGACGCGCCGCCACTCCTCGTCGTCGTTGTCCTCGACGGTGCCCTGGGCGCCGATCCCGGCGTTGTTGACGAGGATGTCGAGCCCGCCGAGGGCCTCGGCGGCCGCACCGACGGCCGCGCGGACCGAGCCGTCGTCGGTGACGTCGGCGGGCAGTGCGAGCAGCGGCTTGTCCACGGTGGACGGGTCCAGGTCGAGGACGGCGACCTGGGCTCCCCGTGCCGCGAGGAGGTCGGCGGTGGCCCGGCCGATCCCGGAGGCGCCGCCGGTGACCAGGGCTCTCAGACCCGCGAAGTCGCTCATGCCGCACGTCCCTTCTGTGTGTCGGGGTCGGCGGCCCAGAAAGTGCCGCCGGGATACGTGTACCGCTCGATGGACTCGGGGCGCAGGGCCGCCGAGAAGCCGGGCGCGGTGGGGGCCGTGTAGTGGCCGTCGCGGATGACCACGGGAGTGACGAAGTGCTCGTGGAGGTGGTCGACGTACTCGATGACCCGGTCCTCGGTGGTGCCGGAGACCGTCAGGTAGTCGAACATCGAGAGGTGCTGGACGAGTTCGCACAGGCCGACCCCGCCGGCGTGCGGGCAGACGGGGGCGCCGAACTTGGCGGCGAGGAGCAGGATCGCGAGGTTCTCGTTCACACCGCCGACGCGGGCCGCGTCGATCTGCACGATGTCGAGGGCGCCGGCCTGGAGCAGCTGCTTGAACACGACGCGGTTGGGCACGTGTTCGCCGGTGGCGACCTTGACGGGCCGGACCGCGCGGCGGATCGTCGCGTGCCCGAGGATGTCGTCGGGGCTGGTCGGCTCCTCGATCCAGTACGGGTCGAACTCGGCGAGAGCGCGGGTCCAGGCGATCGCCTCGTCCACGTTCCAGCGCTGGTTGGCGTCGACGGCGAGGCGGACGTCCGGGCCGATGACCGCGCGGGCGACCCGGCAGCGCCGCACGTCGTCGTCGAGGTCGGCGCCCACCTTCAGCTTGATCTGGCGGAATCCGTCGGCGACCGCCCGGACGGCGAGCCGGGTCAGCTTCTCGTCGTCGTAGCCGAGCCAGCCCGGGGAGGTGGTGTAGGCGGGGAAGCCGCGCTCCAGCAGCCGGGCCCGGCGCTCCGCCGCGCCCTGTCTGCCGCGCCGGAGGAGGTCGAGGGCCTCCTCCGGGGTGAGCGCGTCGGTGAGGTAACGGAAGTCGATCTGGTGGACCAGCCACTCCGGTTCGGCGTCGGCGAGCAGTTGCCACAGCGGCTTGCCGGCCCGGCGCGCCGCCAGGTCCCACACGGCGTTCACGACGGCCCCGATCGCCATGTGCATCACGCCCTTCTCGGGGCCGAGCCAACGCAGCTGGCTGTCGCCGACGAGGTCCCCGAGGAGCGAGCCGGGGTCGGCGCACAGCTCCTCGACGTCACGGCCGAGCACATGGCCTCGCAGCGCGTCGATCGCGGCGACCTGGACGTCGTTGCCCCGCCCGATGGTGAAGGTGAAGCCGTGTCCCTCGTGGCCGTCGGCGGCGTCCGTGCGCAGGACGACGTAGGCCGCCGAGTAGTCGGGGTCCGGGTTCATCGCGTCGGAGCCGTCCAGCTCGCGCGAGGTGGGGAAACGGATGTCGTGGGTGTCGACCGCGATGACGCGGGCGGGGGCTCGGGACACTGAAGTCCTTTCCGTCATGGGGCGGTGGATGGCTCGCGCGGGCGTCGGCGAGGGACTCGGCAGGACTCAGTCCTCGGCCCGACCTTGCCGGAGCCACCGCTTCCCGCGCTCGCGTCGTCCTTCGTGCTGCCGCATGCGGTGAGCATGAGCGCGGCGCCGACGGCCAGAGCCGCCCCGCCGGTGATCCGTGACCGCTTGCGCTTCCTCGCTGTGCTGGCGGGCATCCGCGGCTCCTCGTCGAGGGTGTTCGAGCAGATGCCTGGATACTTATCAGACCACTCAGCCGCGAGAACACCCCGCGGAGCCAGATTTTCCGCTGAGCGGCTCATAGTGGTCCGACCAATCCGGTGATTACACTGCGACAGACCCGGGCACTGGAGGAGCAGCGTGGACGAGACGGACCAGCCGAAGGGCACTGTGACCCAGCGCGCCATCGAGCGGATCAAGGCGATGATCGCCGAGGGCTCGCTGGAGCCGGGCCAGCGCCTGCCCACCGAACGGGACCTCGCGGCCCAACTGGGCATCTCCCGCAGCTCGATGCGCGAGGCGATCCGCGCCCTGACGGTCCTCGGCGTCCTGGATGCCCGGCACGGTTCCGGCATCTACGTCACCGCCCTGGAGGCGGTCGACCTGCTGGAGACCTTCGGCGTGGTCGCCGATCTCTCCCGGGGTCCGCGCCTGGTGGAACTGCTGGAGGTGCGCCGGGTCCTTGAGGCCACGGCGACCGCACTGGCCGCGGCCCGCATCACCGAGGTGCAACTCGCCGAGGTGGAGAAGCACTTGGCGGCGATGAACGCCACCGACGACCCCGAGGAGATCCTCGCCCACGACCTGGCCTTCCACCGCGAGATCGCGACCGCCGCGGGCAACGAGACCATGGCCGCCATCCTCGACGGCCTCTCCTCCCGCACCTTCCGCGCCCGTGTCTGGCGCGGCTACCAGGAGGAGGGTGCCTTCGCCCGCACCCGACGCGAACACGCCGCCATCCATCGCGCCCTGGCCGCCCGCGACCCGGAGGCGGCACGGGCGGCGGCGGCCGCGCACGTGGGCGAGGTGGAGGAGTGGCTGCGGGCACAGATCGGGGGCGAGGGGAACGTGCCGGCGGGGGACGTGCCGATGGGGGACGCGCCGGTGGGGGACGTGCCGGTGGGGGACGACACGCGGGGGTGACACTCGGCGGCGACGCTCGGCGACACCCAGGGCACTTGTGCGTGACGCTCGGGGGCGCTCAGGAGGGATGCTCGGGGGCCGTTCGGGCGTGACGCCCAAGGATGACCGTCACAGCCGTGCCGGCCGCTCGGATCGGCCCTCGCGCGACTCCTCCCGGGGCGAGGCGTCCGCAGTACCTGCGTCGCGCGACCGGCTCACCGTCACCACCCCCGCCGCGCTCGGCACTCCGCCGACGGCGGAGGGCAGCTCTCAGCCAGACGGCGGCCAGGAGGCCATGAAGCCAGGCGCGCGTGCGGGGCGGCCGGGTTCGTGCCCCGCACGGTCGCGGTCGCGGGCGACTTCGCCGTGCTGTGCGCGCCGGCCGCCCGTCGCGCGGGCGTCGCCCTGACGCCCCGGCTCGCCCTGCCCGACCCCGGCGCGCCGGGCCTGCGCGTGCACCCGCCGCGCGTGCCGGTGCGGCGCGGCGTCCACGCCGTGCACCGGACCGGGACGGGCGGGCACCCGAGCCCCCAGGCACCCAGGCACCCGGGCACCCGCCACGTCCTGGACCGCCTCACCGCACTGGCACCCGACAACGGGTGACGGGCTCAGGCCCGCCGCAGCCGCAACGTCATCAGCTGGAACGGCCGCAGGCGTACGGTGATCCGCTCGCCGTCCCGCTCCACCTGCTCCCCCGCTCCGTCGGGGCGTTCCAGCAGGTCGGTCACGCTGACGTCGGCGACGGCGAAGCCGGCCGTGACCGTGGCGCGGGCCCGGCCGCCGTGGGCCTCGTGGAAGCGGACGACCACGTCACCACTGCCGTCGTCGGCCAGCTTCACCGCCGTGACCACGACCGCGTCGTCGTCCACCGTGACCAGCGGGGCGACCTCGCGGGCGCCGGTGGTCCGCCGTTCCGGCAGGTTGATCCGCCAGCCCTCACGGACCGCGTCGGCGATCCCGGCACCCGGGATCAGGGCGTGCCGGAAGCGGTGGACACCCTGGTCGGTCTCGGGGTCCGGGAAACGGGGCGCGCGCAGCAGCGAGGCGCGGACCGTCGTCGTCGTACCCCGGTCGCCGTCGGTGCGGACGCCGCGGGTCACGTCGTGGCCGTACGTCGAGTCGTTGACGACCGCCACGCCCCAGCCCGGTTCGGTCAGATGGACGAAGCGGTGGTTGCAGGCCTCGAACTTGGCAACCTCCCACGAGGTGTTGGTGTGGGTGGCCCGGTGGACGTGCCCGAACTGGGTCTCCGACGCGTACCGTTCGGCGTGCAGATCGAGCGGGAAGGCCAGTTTCAGGAACTTCTCCGTCTCGTGCCAGTCGACCTCGGTGTCGATGTCCAGCCTCCGCTCCCCTGGCGGCAGCGACAGCACCTGCGTGACGCGCGAGGCACCGAAGGACCGGACGATCCGCACCGACGCCCCGTCCTCACCGGCACTGATCTCGTCGGCGTCCGTGAGGTCGGTGACGGTGTTGCGGTAGAAGGCGTCGACGTCCCAGGCGTCCCACATGTTCGGGAAGTCCGGGTGCAGTTGGAGGAGGTTGCCGGCCCTGCCGGGGGCGATCGTCTCCCGGTCGGCGGCGTGGTCGTACGCGGAGACGACGAGTCCGCGGACGTCGATCCCGATCCGCAGCAGGCCGTTGTCCAGGACGTGTCCGCCGCCCGGACGCGGCGTGCGGGTCGTGCGCCCCTCGGTCACCGCGCGGCCGGCGCCACCCGCCGCGACGCCCGCGCGGACGTGCGGGGCGGAGTTGAAGACGAGCGGCTCGCCGCCCTCGCCCGCAAGGGCGCGCTGGGCGTCCTCGACGATCGCGGTCAGCTCGGCGGCCACGCGGTCGTAGGTCGCGCGCGCCTCCCGGTGCACCCAGGCGATGGACGAGCCGGGCAGGATGTCGTGGAACTGGTGCAGCAGGACCGTCTTCCAGATGCGGTCCAACTCCTCGTACGGGTAACGGAATCCGGTGCGCACGGCGGCGGTGGCCGCCCACAGCTCCGCCTCCCGCAGCAGATGTTCGCTGCGGCGGTTGCCCTGCTTGGTCCTCGCCTGGCTGGTGAGGGTGGCGCGGTGCAGTTCGAGGTAGAGCTCGCCGACCCAGACGGGCGGCTCGGCGTACTCGGCCTCGGCCTTCTCGAAGAAGGCGCGCGGGGTCTCCCAGACGACGGTCGCCGAGCCCTCGAGGTCGCGCAGCCGGGCCGCCTTGGCGACCATCTCGCGGGTCGTGCCGCCGCCTCCGTCGCCCCAGCCGGACGGGGCGAGGGAGTGCCGCGCCCGGCCCTTGTCCCGGAAGTTCCGTGCCGCGTGGGCGATCTCGCTGCCCTTCATGGAGCAGTTGTAGGTGTCGACGGGCGGGAAGTGCGTGAAGATCCGGGTGCCGTCGATGCCCTCCCACTGGAAGGTGTGGTGCGGGAACTTGTTCGTCTTCGACCACGAGATCTTCTGCGTCAGCAGCCACTTGGAGCCGGCCGCCTTGATGATCTGCGGCAGGCCGGCGGCGAAGCCGAAGGTGTCCGGCAGCCAGGCCTCCTCGTTCTCGATGCCGAACTCGTCGAGGAAGAACCGCTTCCCGTGCACGAACTGCCGTGCCATCGCCTCCGAGCCGGGCATGTTGGTGTCCGACTCCACCCACATCCCGCCGGCCGGCACGAACCGCCCCCGCGCCACGGCCTGCTTCACCCGCGCCCACACCTCGGGCCGGTGCTCCTTCACCCACGCCCACTGCTGGGCCTGCGACATGGCGAAGACGAAGTCCGGCTCGTCCTCGATGAGCGCGGTCATGTTGGACGTCGTACGGGCCACCTTGCGAACCGTCTCGCGCAGCGGCCACAGCCACGCCGAGTCGATGTGCGCGTGGCCGACGGCGCTGATCCGGTGGGCGGAGGGCACGGCGGGCGCGGCCAGCACGCCGGTGAGCCGCGCACGGGCCCGTTCCGCGGTGCCGTTCACGTCCTGCAGGTCGACGGCGTCCAGTGCCCGGTCGACCGCGCGCAGGATGTCCCAGCGGCGCGCCGAGTCCGCCGGCAGCTCCGCCATCAGCTCGCCGAGCACCTCCAGGTCGAGCACCAGCTGCCACACGGTCTCGTCGAAGACGGCGAGGTCCATACGGGTGAGCGTGTACTGCGACTCGTGCCCGGCGGTGTCCTTGTCGCCGAGCCGGGTGGGTCGGAAGGGGTGGTAGCCGAGGATGACCGGGTTGGAGGCGGCCTCGATGTGCAGGCGCACCTCCTCTCCGCCCTCCACGGGCGCGCCGACGCGTACCCACTGGTTGCGCGGGTTGAGGCCCTTCACCGGGGTTCCGTCGGGCCGGTAGACGAGGCCTTCGCACTGGAATCCGGGCATGTTCTCGTCGAAGCCCAGGTCGAGGAGGGCCTCGACGGTCTTCCCGGCCCACGCCTCCGGCACGGTCCCGGTCACCCGGAACCAGCTGGTGCCCCACGGAGCACCCCACCGGGCGCCCACCTCGATCGGCGCGGGCTCGGCCGCCAGGCCCTCCGCGACCGGGACCGGCTCGCCGGGCGCGTGCCACACCGCGACCCGCAGCGGCACCGACTCGGGGTACACGGCGGGGCGGATGCGTTCGTCGAGGACGCGCCGGAGGCGGGCTTCGACCAGATTGCGGTCGTCATGCATGCGGGGTGCTCCCTGCTGGGTCTGCGGGGTGGTTACCAGGTGTGGGTGACGGTCACCGGAGTCGACGCGATGTACAGCTCCCCCACGGCACGTACGTCGAATCGTGCGGCCGTCTCTCCTGTCCGGTGCTGCTCTCCGGCTCTCGTGTCCGGCTCTCGTGTCCGGCGCGGCTCTCCGGCTCTCCTCTCCGGCGGGATCACGAGCGGGTGCCTCCATGGAGGGTGGCGAGTACCTGTTCGGGGGTGACGACCTCGGTGATGCCGCGCGCGGCGAGGTGGTCCTTGTCGTCGGCGCGGGTGTCGAGGACGGTCGTGGGGCGGGCTCCGTCGGCGACGAGCCGGAAGAAGGCGTCGAAGACCGGGCCGCCCGGGGCACAGCGGGAGCGGTGGCCGGGGTGGTCGGGCACGACCAGGGCGGTGGCGCGCACGGCGGGGGCCTCAGGGCGCGCACGGGCCGCCTCCGCCAGGACACGGGCGACGTCCTTGGGCCGCCGGTCGTCGGTCAGCAACCCGAGCCCGTATTCCAGTTCGGGAAAGTCGGCCAGGTCGCGGGAGACGTCGAACGAGCACCACCAGGTGACACCCCACAGGCCGGGGCAGTCCAGCACGTGGCGGACGGTCGCCTCGGCGAAGGCGGCGGCGTGCTCGGGCGGCACCAGGGGTGCGGGCGCGCCGACCTCCTGGAGCCACACGGGCCGATGCGGCCGCTCCGCCCAGGCTTTGCTCAGTTCGACCAGGTAGGCGGCGTGGTGCTCGGCCGGTACGGAGGTACGTCCGTGTCGCTGGGCGGTGCCGTTGAAGATCCAGGAGTGCACGGCGGTGACGTCGCCGAGGCGGGCCGAGTGGCCGGGGGTGAAGGGCTGGTCGTCCTGGTACCAGGCGGCGTCGTACGAGGCGTGCAGATGCAGCCGGTCGGGGGCGCCCTCGGCGCACGCGGCGAGCAGCCGGGTCAGCCATCGCTCGGCCTCGTCCGGTGTGATCCGGTCGGGGTCGGGGTGCGGTCCGGCGGCGAACTGGTTGACCTCGTTGCCGATGGTCATGCCGATGAAGTTGGGCCGGCCGGCGAGGGCTGCGGCGAGGGTGCGCAGGTAGGTGGCCTGGCCGTCGACCACGTCGGGGTCGGTGAAGAGGTTGCGCCGGTGCCAGGTGCGGGTCCAGGCGGGCAGGAAGTCGAAGCTGCTCAAGTGGCCCTGCAGGCCGTCCACGTTGACGTCGAGGCCGCGTTCGGCTGCCGCGTCGGCGAGGGTGACGAGCTGGTCGACGGCGCGGGGGCGGATCAGCGTGCGGTTGGGCTGGAAGTAGGGCCAGAGCGGGAAGACGCGGATGTGGTCGAGGCCGAGGGCGGCGATCGCGTCGAGGTCGGCGCGTACGGAGTCGAGGTCGAAGTCGAGCCAGTGGTGGAACCACCCCTCGCTGGGGGTGTA
The DNA here is from genome assembly GCF_053595235.1 of Streptomyces sp. NPDC002520. Lineage (NCBI taxonomy): Bacteria > Bacillati > Actinomycetota > Actinomycetes > Kitasatosporales > Streptomycetaceae > Streptomyces > Streptomyces sp. NPDC002520. The sequence continues at coordinate 84,251 of NZ_JBSFXG010000026.1, forward strand.
GTTGACGCCGAAGCGCACGGCAGGGGGCATGATGTGTTCTCGTTCCGTGCAGATGGTCGAGGCCGATGGTCAGGGTGAACTTGTCCGGGTCGCTGAGCGGATACGCACGGCGTCGAGGCTTCTTTTGCGGGTGGGCGACCCGCCGGGTCCTCGGCGGCTCCCCCGCCCCGACCGCCCTCGTCCACGACAACGACGTGATGGCCGTCGCCGGTCTCGCCGCGGCGGCCGACCTCGGCTTCCGCGTCCCGCAGGACGTGTCGGTGGTGTCCTGGGAGGACTCGGCACTGTGCCGCGTGGTCACGCCCCGGCTGTCCGCGCTCTCCCGGGACGGCGCCGAGTTCGGCCGTACGGCGGCACGCGAGCTGATGTCCCTGCTCGACGGACGGCCGGGCCGTGCGGCCGGCGTGCCCGTGCCCCGGCTGACGAGGCGCGGCAGCACGGCAGCCGTCCGCGTCGACGAGCGGGCCGGGCAGGCATCGTGAGTCTCCCGCCCGGCCTCCGGGGCCGTATCCCCTCCCAGGTGCCCCCGCCCACCGCTCACCCCTGGTCGCCCGCGCACACGCTGCGCACCACCCTCTCGACGCGGCGCGCCCAACCGTGCACAGTTCTCCCTGCGCGCTTGATTCATACCGACGAGTAGCCTCAAGCGGCCGACGCGCAGCCGAGACACAGCGACGAGACACAGCGAGGAGTGGCCGTGAGCAGCTGGGCCGGACGGAGTGCCGCCGAGATCGCCGCCGCAGTACGCGAGAAGCGGGTCACACCGCGCGAGGTCGTGGCGGAGCACCTCGCGCGGATCGAGCGGCTCGACGGCCGGGTCGGGGCGTTCCGTACGGTGCGTGCGGGGGCCGCGCAGGCGGAGGCGGACGAGGTCGGAGCCCGTGACGACCTGAGTGAACTTCCCCTGGCGGGTGTGCCGTTGGCCGTGAAGGACAACCTGGCGGTGCGCGGCGAGTCTCTGCGCAACGGCTCCGCCGCGACATCGGACACGCCGGCGGGCGAGGACCATGTGACGGTGGCCCGGCTGCGGGCGGCGGGCGCGGTGGTCGTGGGTCTGACGAACGTGCCCGAGCTGTGCGTCTTCGGCACCACGGAGGGCGTCCACGGCACCGCCCGCAATCCGTGGGACCTCTCCCGTACGGCGGGCGGCTCGTCCGGCGGCAGCGCGGCGGCGGTGGCGGCCGGCCTGGTGCCGCTGGCGCTCGGCAACGACGGGATGGGCTCGCTGCGCATCCCGGCGGCCAACTGCGGACTGGTCACCCTGAAGCCGGGGCACGGGGTGGTGCCGGCGGGGATCGGGAACGGTGACTGGTTCGGGATGTCGGAGAACGGTCCGCTGGCCACGACGGTCGAGGATCTTCGCCTGATGCTCTCGGTCCTCGCGGACACCGCGTTCGTACGACGTGAGGAGCGAGCCCGGCGGAAGATCGCCGTCGCCCTGCGCAGCCCCCTCGCCGGGGTGAGCGTGAGCAGGCCGTACGCCACCGCGGTCCGGGAGGCGGCCGGGGTACTGGCCGGTGCCGGACACCGGGTCCGGCGGGCCGAGCCGCCCTACCCCCTCTCACTGAGCGTGACTTCGCTGCAGCACTGGACGGCGGGTACGGCGGTGGATGCGGAGGGTCTCGATCCGGCGCTGCTGGCCCGGCGGACCCGGGTGCACGCGGCGGTGGGCCGGCGCTTCCTGCGGGCCGTGCGCGACGGGGACGGGCGCGAGCGCCTGCGCGCCCGGCTGACCCCGTTCTTCACCGAGCACGACGTCCTGCTCACCCCGGCCCTCGCGCGCCGCTCCCCGAAGGCGGGGCCCTGGCACGAGCGGGGCTGGCTGCGCAACATCATGGCGAACACCGCGTACTCGCCGTTCACCCCGCCGTGGAACCTGACGGGCTGGCCCGCGATGGCGGTCCCGTTCGGCACGCTGGCGTCCGGAGCGCCCTGCGCGGTGCAACTGGTGGGCCGCCCGGGCACGGAGGCCGACCTGCTGGACCTCGCGGAGGAACTGGCGGAGCTGCACCCGTGGCAGCGGACGGCGCCTGCGGCGGACCGGGCCTGAGCCTGGCCTGAGCGGGTCAGGCGAAGTCCGGGTGCGGCTCGGCAGCGCCCCAAAGGGGCGCGAGGCTGTATCGATATGCGGCTCCGCCGCGATGGGGGTCCCCGCGCGGTGGGGGTCCCCCCGCGGTGGGGGTCCCCCCGCTCGAGCGAAGCCGAGAGTGGGGGAGAAGCCGAGAGTGATGGGAGAAGCCGAGAGTGGGGAGGGTCGGGGTCGACCATGAATCCGGCGTTGGCGACGCGCGCGGCGGGGCCGCCGTAGTTCGGAGTCAGGTAGACCGAGCCCACCGCGGCTCCGGTGGCGTCCTCGGCCAAGTAGACCCGCTTGGGCGGGCTCGTCCAGAGGGCTCGGCCCGCCTCCTGCGGGGTGTCGGGGTCCCAGGCGTAGGTTTCGGCGGGGGCGACGATCCGATGCCCGAAGGGCCAGATCCGTGGCCAGTCCTCGGCCGCGGCTTCTCTGATCAGCATGGGCGCGTGTCCGTCACGCCCATGCTCACGGCGATCGCGACGGTCCGACCCGCGGGTCAGTCCACGCTCGGCAGGATGTGGGGCTCGGCCAGGTCGTCCTCGTAGCCCGCCAGGCGGATCGGGGCGGAGCGGGCCCACACGTCGAGGCTTCCCAGTTCGTCCCGTCGGCGGCGCGCGCCCTCGGCGCGTTCCTTGGGGCCCTTTTCGCGATTCGTCTTCTCCGGTGTCACCGCGCACTCCTTCATGTGTCGGTCACCCTCGGGGCCGGCCGGGCATCTCGCTCCGGCACTCGTCACCCGCTCGGGTCTGTATAGGCCAGTTCGGGCGCGGTGGCGCCGGTACTTCGTGTCGGAGCAGGCCGTTGTCGACCGGCTCACCCCGGGACGGACGATGGGTGTGGGTGGGACCCCGTGCTGCTGTCCGTCCCCTCCAGGGTAACCAAATGAGCGGGCACCCGCTCGATAGGGAGTGCAAACAAGACGTAACTATCGCGAGTCAAATCGCTCACCGATGTCCCTTAATATGCTGCTATTTGCCATAAAGTGCATCACCAGCCCACCAGGCAAATCACCCACTTGGCCTACAGCCGCGCACACATCTTCGATCCCGGCCCGAGCCGTCTCACCCGACGCGGCGCAGTTCAAGTGCCGTTGGCCGGGTCGCAAGCTGGCCATGATCTGGTGACGTGCGGCAACGGCTGTCTCGCGGAAGGACTGACGCATGGAGCTGCGCAGCGTCGAGGAGCTGATGGATCTGATGTACGCCGGCCGGCACCAGCACGCGCTGCGGACCGCCGCGCTGCTGCGCCGCAGCCGGCCCGCCGACAAGGAGCTCCAGGTGGCCGGCCTGGTCCACGGCATCGGCCCGACGCTCCACCCGGCCGACGAACCGGGCCGGGCCCGCGGTGCGGCCGACGCGGTACGGGCACTGCTCGGGGAGCGCGTGTTCCGGCTGGTCCGCGGGGACGGCGGCCCCGCGGACGACGATCTGCTCCGTCTGCGTCAGGCCAGGGAGGAGGGCCGCGCCGGCGGCTTCGACGCGGGCGTACTGGAGGACTGGCGCACCGTCCTCGAACTGGTCGCGGCCCGCAACTCGCGCCTCGGCGCGGTCGACTGACCCCCGCGCCGCGCCCCTCCTCCTGACGGCTCATCACCCGCCGGTACGGCGATGATTTCCGCGTACCGACCCGTTACCGTCAATTCACCAAAAATTTACCACTTGCCCGGTGCGTAGTCCTTCATGAAGACGCCGTACAGGTCCTCGCCCGCCTCGCCGCACACGATCGGGTCGTAGACGCGGGCGGCGCCGTCGACCAGGTCGAGCGGGGCGTGGAAGCCCTCCTCGGCGAGGCGCAGCTTGTCGAAGTGCGGACGCTCGTCGGTGATCCAGCCGGTGTCGACCGAGGTCATGAGGATGCCGTCGGTGTCGAACATCTCCTGGGCGCTGGTCCGCGTGACCATGTTCATGGCAGCCTTCGCGGCGTTCGTGTTCGGGTGCCCGGCACCCTTGTAGCCACGGCCGAAGACGCCCTCCATCGCCGAGACGTTCACGACGTACGCCCGCCCGCTGACCGCCTTCTTCGCGGCGTCGGCCATGGCGGGGCGCAGCTTGCTGATGAGGATGAACGGCGCGGTGTAGTTGCACAGCTGGGTCTCGAGCAGCTCCACCGGGGAGATCTGCTCGATGGTCTGCACCCAGGTGTTGGTCTCGACGACGTCGGGGACGAGGCCGCCGGCGTCGATGGCGGTGCCGTCGAGGTGCCGGGCGACGCTGGCGTTGCCCGCGACGAGGGCGAGGTCGGCGACCTTCTGGGCGTCCAGGCCGCTGGTGCCGAGGGGCAGCGCGGCGATGCCGTCGACCGCGCCGGAGTTGAAGGCGCCGATCACGTGGTGGGCGGGGAGCTCACCGGCGGGCAGCGGGGCGCTCTCGCCGTCGACCAGGGCCGCGTACGCGGTGGGCAGCCGGCGCACGGTCTGGGTCGCGTTGTTGATCAGGATGTCGAGCGGACCCGCCTCGGCGACCTGGTCGGCGAGGGCGACGGCCTGCGCGGGGTCACGCAGGTCGATACCGACCACCTCCAGCCGGTGGATCCACTCCGCCGAGTCCTCCATCGCCTTGAACCGGCGGATGGCGTCCTTGGGGAAGCGTGTGGTGACGGTGGTGTGCGCGCCGTCGCGCAGCAGCCGCAGCGCGATGTACATGCCGATCTTGGCGCGGCCGCCGGTGAGCAGGGCGCGCTTGCCGGTGAGGTCGGCACGGGCGTCGCGCTTGGCGCGGTTCGTGCGGGCGCAGTCCGGACAGAGCTGGTGGTAGAAGTAGTCGACCTCGACGTAGCGGCCCTTGCAGGTGTAGCAGGAGCGCGGGCGCTGGAGTATGCCCGCGATCTTGCCTTCGTCGACCTTCGAGGAGGGCAGGATGCCCTCGGTCTCGTCGTCGATGCGCTCGGCGGAGCCGGTGGCCGTGGCCTCGGTGACCGCACGGTCGTGCGCGGTCTTGGCGGCCCGGCGCTCCTGACGGCGGCGCTGCTTGACCGTCCGGTAGATCGCCGAGGTGGCCCGGCGCACCTTGATCGCGTCGGGGTGGTCGACCTCGATCCGGTCCAGTTCGTCGAGCACGCTCAGGCAGACGGCCAGGCGCTCGGGGTCGATCCCCGGCCCGTAGACCGCCTCGTCCGTGGCCATGGAGCCGTCCTCTGTCACCGTCATCGCGCTGCCGCTTCCCTGAGTCACTCGTGCAGCGCGCCGACTTGCGCCTGCTGTCGAACAGGGAATTTTACGGAGCGGGGGCCTTCCGGCCAAAAAAGCGAAGGTGATCTCAGTCGGCGGCTGCGGGTGGCCCCCACGGAGAGGCAGGCCGCCGACGGCGCTCTCACCCCGCGGGGGCCACCCGCACCCGACCATGAAAGCTGTACGGGTCGTGCGGGTGGGAGAACAGGACCCGGCCGGAGGCCGGGTGCCCGCCCTCACCCACCCGCACGGAATCAAACGTCACAAGCCACGACCAACCCCTCCACCTCATCCCTCACAGCGCGCGCGAACACCTCGAGATCCGGCACGGCCTCCGCGTCGGCGACCAGCCCGTAGTGCACGCGCCCCCGATACGTGGAGATCGCCACCGCCAGCGCCTGCCCCGGCGCGAGCGGCGCGAAGGGATACACCTCCGTGAGCTGATGCCCACCGAGCCGCAGCCCCAGCCCCGGCAGCGGCACGCTGGTGACCAGGATGTCGAACCAGAGCCGCGCGGCCTGCCCCACCAGCGGCCCGCCGAGCCGGTGGCCGAGCGCCGGCACGTGATCGGCGAGCAGGGCCACCGCCCCGGCACCCCGGTTCGGCCCCGCGTCCTTGTTGCGGATCATGGCCGTACGGACGGTGTCGAGCCGGCGGAACGGATCGGGGTCGTCGACCGGAAGCCGTATCAGGTACCCGGAGAGCCGGTTGCCCTGTGGCTGGGCGCCACGCGGCCGGCGTCGGGAGACGGGGATCAGGGCGCGGGGCGCGACCCCCTCGGTGCTGTCGCCGCGTTCGTCCAGCCAGCGGCGCAGCGCGCCGGCGACGACCGCGATGAGCACGTCGTTGACGGTGCCCCCGACGGTCTTGCGGACCCGGTGCACGTCGTCGATGTCGAGGACGACACCGGCGGTACGGCGGGTTCCGCTGGGCGCGGAGGTCAGCGCCGACGAGGGGCGCATGCCGAGGGTGGACCGGGCGAGCGAGGTGCCGATGTCCAGGGCCCGGCCCGCGTCGGACAGGGCGTCCCTGACCAGGCCGGGCACGCGGCCGGGCAGTCTGCGCACGTCGGCCAGCAGGTTGCGGGGCGGTTCGACGGCGCGCGGGCCACGCTCGGGCATGTCCACGGGGTCGAGGACGCCGGCCGCCAGCTTCAGCGCACGAAGGCCGTCGGCGAGGGCGTGGTGGAACTTGAACAGCACGGCGAAGGAGACGCCGTCCTCGCCGGGCAGCACGTGCGCCTCCCACGGTGGCCGGCCGCGCTCCAGCGGCCGTTCCATCAGCCGGCCCGCGACCGCCTGGAAGTCGGAGGTGGGGGCGTGCAGCCGGACATGGTTGAGGGGGTCGAAGTCCGGGTCGCTCTCGCGGGTGGCGCCGCCGAACGCGAGCGGCCGCCAGACGTCCCGGATACGCATGCGCAGGCCCGGCACGGCGGCGGCGCGGGCGGCGAGCAGGTCGGCGGCGTGGGCACCCGCCGTCGGCGAATGCGTGGCGAAGACGCCGAGCGCGCCGAGGTGCATCGGGTAACGGTCGGACTCCATGTTCCAGAAGGCCAGGTCGAGCGGAGCGAGCAGGTCGGAAGTCAAGGGCATGCCTCGCACATCGACGACGGGGTGGACCAGCAGTCAATCCCCGATAAGCGATTACGGTCAAGTACGATCGTGCTACGCACAGTTAACACCAGATTAAGTCCCGCCCCCGCCGAAAGGGGCGGGACTCAAGTGACTCCTGAGGTCACCTCAGGACGGGGGGCGCCGCCGAGGGTGACGTACCCCACTCCGACGGGCGCGGGCCGACCGTGAAGCCGAGCGTGCGCAGGGAGCGCAGCGCGGCCGTCGTCAGGTAGGTCCGCGCGTGCGGTTTCCCGTCCGTGCGGACGGCCCGTACGTAGCGGTCGCTCGCGGAGGTTCCGGGTGCGGTGACCGTGAACCCCCCGCTCGGCCAGAATCGGCGGTCCAGGGTGAGGTCGACGCGGTCGAAGACCGGGGTGGACAGCCCCCAGGTGTCGTAGCCGGGCTGGATCGGGAAGAGGCCGATCGAGGACAGCACGTTCCAGGCGGACATGGTGCCGAGGTCGTCGTTGCCGGTCATGCCGGTGGGGCCGTCGGTGAACAGGGTCAGCGCCGCGTGCACCACGTCCGTGGTCTTCCAGGGCTGGCCGGTGGCCAGGTAGGTGTAGGGCGCGATGAGGTCGGGCTCGTTCATCGGGTTGTACGTGGCGGCGTTGTAGTAGTCGTACGCGTTCCCGTGCACCCACACCTCGCGTGCGGTCCCTTCGGGGTCGGCGAGCAGCCGGTCGTAGGCGAAGAACGAGTCCAGGCGGTCGTTCGCCGCGCGCCTGCCGCCGATGAGGCGGATCATGCCCGGCAGGTCCTGCGGGACCAGCCACTGGTACTGCCAGGCGGTGCCCTCGTGGAAGCCGATCCCGCGGGCCGGGTCGGCCGAGCCGGTGAAGGCGCCGGAGAAGTCCCGGGCGCGGAAGAAGCCGGTCTCGGGGTCGAAGATGTTCCGGTAGTTCTGCGCCCGTGCGGCATAGCGGGCGGCGTCGGCGGTGTGTCCGAGGCCGCGGGCCATCTGGGCGAGCATCGCGTCGGCGAGGGCGTACTCCAGGGTGACGGAGGCACCGTGGCGGTAGTCGGAGTCGCCCATCTTGGCGTAGGGGCGGTCCTTGTCGTAGGGGGCGAAGCCGTGTGCGATGTACTCGGTGTTGGCCTCGCGTCCGATGCCCGGGTTGTCGGCGGGCGGCACTCCGTCGGCGTTCTTCTTCAACGCCCGGTAGGCGCGCTCCTCGAAGCCCCTGAGCAGCCCGGCCTGGTAGGCGGTGGTCAGGAAGGGGGTGACCGGGTCACCGCTCATGACGTTCGTCTCGACCGGGCCGTAGCCCCACTTGGGCAGCCAGCCGCCGTCCTCGTCGACCTTGACCACCGACAGCGCCATGTCGCGGGCCTCGCGGGGCGCGAGCAGGGCGAGGAGCTGGGCCTGGGTGCGGTAGGTGTCCCACAGCGACCAGTTCTGGTAGTACGTGAACCCGTTCGCGTGGTGGACACGGCGGTCCCAGCCTGTGTAGCGGCCGTCGGCGTCGCTGCCGATGTTGGGCGCGAGGAACGAGCGGTAGAGCGACGAGTAGAACGTCCGGCGCCGGGTCGGATCCCCGCCCTGGACGCGGACACCGGCCAGCCGGCGCTCCCACTGCTCGCGTGCGCGCTCGCGCACGGCGTCGAAGGACCGGCCGCCCTCCGCGCGCAGGTTGGCGTCGGCGCCGGCCGCGTCGACGTACGACAGTGCGGTGGTCGCCTCGACCGTGCGGTTCTTGGTCGTGTCGAAGCGGACGTAGGCGCCGCCGCTCCCGTTGCGGGCGTCCGGGGTGACGGTGGACCCGTCCCAGGTGCCGTAGGCCGTGAAGGGCCGGCTGAAGCGGGTGACCGTGTAGACCGTGTAGGGGCCGGTGTCCCGGCAGAATCCGTGTCCGGTGATGCCGGTGCGCACGGTGTGGTCGTCGAGGATCTCGACGGAGCTTGCGACCCGCTTGTGCAGCGACTGGGCCGCGTTCAGCAGGACGTTGGCCTTGTCGGTGGCCGGGAAGGTGAAGCGCTGCACCCCGGTGCGCTCGGTCGCGGTCAGCTCGGCGCGGATGCCGGAGTCGAGGCCGACGCGGTAGTAGCCGGGGCTCGCCTGCTCGTTCGCGTGCGAGAACCCCGCCGCGTACCGGGCGTCGTCCGTCTGGGTGACGTCACCGGTGGTGGGCAGCACGGGCAGGTCGCCGCCGATGCGGCAGCCGACACCCGAGAGGTGGACCAGCGAGAAGCCGCGGATGCGCTTCTGCGTGTAGTCGTAGCCGGTGCTGTGCCCGGTGTCCGGGGAGAGTTGCACCATGCCGAAGGGCACGGCGGCACCGGGGAAGGTGTTGCCCTCGTCCTGGCTCCCGATGAACGGGTTGACCAGGTCGGTGAGGTGGCCGTCGAGCTGCTCGGCGGCGCCTGCGGCGGGGGTGGCGGCCAGCGCGGACGCCGCCATCACCCCGGCCAGGTACAGCCGTGCGCACCGGGTCCCTCTCATGTCGGATGACCTCCGAAGGTTCGACATCGTTGCCTGCATCGTGCGGGGCGAACGACGTGAACTCGGGCATCCTGGGCGGAATGTGTCGGCGCGTCGCGGAAGCCGCCGCCCCTGAGGGCGACGGAACGGCCCGTCAGAGGACTCTGCGGCCCTTCCCCAGGGCGATCACTCCGCCCTCGGAGACGGTGTACAGCTCGGCGTCCCGCTCCGGGTTGACACCGATGGTGGCGCCGGGCGGGACCTCGACGTTCTTGTCCAGGACGGCGCCGCGTACGACGGCGCCGCGGCCCACGCGAACGTTGTCGTGGAGCACCGAACCCTGCACGACCGCGCCCGGGTCGACCCGTACGCCGGGGGACAGTACCGACCGGCTGACCTGACCGCGGATCAGGCAGCCCGCGCTGATGATCGATTCACTGGTGATGCCGCCGGCGTTGAACCGGGCCGGGGAGAGCTGGTTGGAGTGGGTGTAGATGGGCCACTGCCGGTTGTAGAGGTTGAAGGCGGGTCGTTCGGCGATGAGGTCCATATGGGCCTCGTAGTAGGCGTCCAGGGTGCCGACGTCCCGCCAGTAGCCCTGGTCACGGCTGGTCTCGCCGGGTACGTGGTTGTCGCTGAAGTCGTACAGCTGCGCCTCGCCGCGGCCGGTCAGCTGGGGCAGGATCGAGCCGCCCATGTCGTGCACGGACTCCTCGTCCTCGGCGTCCCGTTGCAGCGACTCGACCAGGGCCTTGGTGGTGAAGATGTAGTTGCCCATCGAGGCGAACACGCACTCCGGGGCGTCCGCCAGCCCGGGCGGGTCGGCCGGCTTCTCCAGGAACCGCTCGACGGTACGACCGTCCGATCCGGGAGTGATCACCCCGAAGGAGGAGGACTCCGCGCGCGGCACGCGGATGCCGGCCACCGTGACGCCCGCGCCGTTCTCGATGTGCTGCTTGAGCATCTGCCGCGGGTCCATGCGGTAGACGTGGTCGGCGCCGAACACCGCGACGTAGTCAGGCTGTTCGTCGTACACGAGGTTCAGGGACTGCAGGAGCGCGTCGGCGCTGCCCAGGTACCAGCGGGGGCCGAGGCGCTGCTGGGCCGGGACCGGGGTGACGTAGTTGCCGAGCAGGTTCGACATCCGCCACGTGGTGGTGATGTGCCGGTCCAGCGAGTGCGACTTGTACTGGGTCAGCACACAGATGCGCAGGACGTCGGCGTTGACGAGGTTGGAGAGGACGAAGTCGACGAGCCGGTAGGTGCCACCGAAGGTGACCGCGGGTTTCGCGCGGTCCGTGGTCAGGGGCATCAGGCGTTTGCCCTCCCCGCCCGCCAGCACGATCCCGAGTACCGAAGGCCCACCACGACGCATGGCCGCTCCCCTCACCCTGGTTGAACCATGGCTGCCCCGAGCAGGCCGGCCTAAGCCTGTTTGAGGATCTCCTCGTACAGTCCGGCGGTGCGCCGTGCCACGGCGTCCCAGCCGAACTCCCCCACCGCACGCCGCCGTCCGGCCTCGCCCATCCCCCGGGCCCGCTCCTGATCGGCGAGCAGAGCGTCCAGGGCGCGGGCGAGGTTCGTCTCGAAGTCGTCGTCCACATCGACCAGCAGACCGGTACGGCCGTCCTCGACGACCTCGGGGATCCCTCCGACCCGGGAGGCGACGACCGGAGTGCCGCAGGCCATCGCCTCCAGATTGACGATGCCGAGGGGTTCGTACACCGAGGGGCACACGAACACGGCGGCGTGCGTGAGGAGTTGGACGACCTCCGCGCGCGGCAGCATCTGCGGGATCCAAGTCACGCCCGCGCGGACCCGGCTCAGCTCCTCGTACAGCTCGCGGAACTCCCGTTCGATCTCCGGGGTGTCGGGCGCGCCCGCGCACAGCACGACCTGGGTGCCCGCGCCGATGTCCCGTACGGCGCGCAGCAGATGGGGCACGCCCTTCTGGCGGGTGATCCGGCCGACGAACAGGACGTACGGGCGGCCCGGGTCGACACCGTGCCGGACGAGGACGTCGGTGCCGTGGTCGGGCCGGTAGAGGGTGGTGTCGATGCCGTTGTGCACGACGTGGACCCGTGCCGGGTCCAGGGCCGGGTAGCAGGCGAGGATGTCCTCGCGCATGGCTCCCGACACGGCGATCACGGCGTCCGCGGCCTCGATCGCGGTGCGCTCGGCCCAGCTCGACAGCGCGTATCCGCCGCCGAGTTGCTCGGCCTTCCAGGGGCGCAGCGGCTCCAGCGAATGGGCGGTCACCACGTGCGGGACGCCGTACAGGAGCTTGGCCATATGGCCGGCGAGATTGGCGTACCAGGTGTGCGAGTGGACGAGTTCGCGGTCCTCGAGGGCGGCCGCGATGGACAGGTCCACGGAGAAGGTGCGCAGCGCGTCGTTGGAGCCGTCCAGGGCGGGCCAGGGGCGGTGGCGTACGACGCCGGGAGCGCGGCCCTCGCCCCAGCTGTGCACCTCCAGGTCCACGAGGGAGGCCAGCTCGCGGGCGAGGAACTCGACATGGACGCCGGCGCCGCCGTACACGTCCGGGGGGTACTCCCGGGTCAGCAGTCCCACTCGCACCCGACAACCCCCTTGTCCCGACGGCAGGTTCCCTCATGGTCACCCAGATACGGCCCGCGGGGAAGAGTCCGGCGGCCGGGTGAAGCAGCAGTCGCCGCAGACTCCCCCGCCGGGGACGCGGTAGTACAGGCAGCAGCTGCGCCGCCGGAACGCCATACCGGTGCGGGCGCCGGTGGCGCGCAGGAGGGGGTGGGAGAACAGATCGTCGGTGAGCGCGGCGGCCCGCTCCGTGACGTCGGTACGGACGTGCGCGCGGGCCCAGCGGTCCAGTTCCCGGGCCGCGCCGGCCAGTGCCGAGCCGGCGTTGCCCCACAGCAGCCCGGACGCGACCCCGTACCGGGACCTCAGGGCTTCCCCCAGGGGCTCCAGATGGGCGTGCAGCACGGTGTCGAGGAGCGTGGCCGCGTCCCCGGGCAGCGGTCGCACCTCGGTCAGCCACAGCTCGTCGGGCAGGGTCGCCGAGGCGTCCCAGCGCAGCAGGCGCGGGTCGAGGTCGGGCACGCGGCCGTACAGCGCGACGCAGCCCAGGGCCACCGACCACAGGCGCGCGACCAGTCCCTGGTGGGCGAGGGAGGCGGCCACCCGGGGTTCGGCGGTGCGCAGCCGGTCCGCGATCACCCCCACGCGGAAAGTCACCGCATTTCCGTAAGCATCCGATGTCACTGTCTCGTACGCTTCCGCGAGCGTCGGCAGCGCGGCGGAGGGCTGCCCGGTTCCCGCTCCGGTCGTCCGCAGGACGAAGAAGCCACCGAGGGGGTGGAGAGCGCTGAGATGGGGGTCGAGGTCCACGAACAGCACTAGTACCAGGTTCGATCGTCGTCCCCGGCTCAGGGTCTCCACCCCGGGGCACCCGTCTAGGGGATGATCGGGGGGCTGTCCTACTCCATCGGTAGTAGGACTCATTGCGTGCTCAGGTACGACGACTTGAGGCGGCCGAGCGGGCAGAGTGTCGACCATGGAAGCCGTCCGTACGCCGCGCCGGGCCCCTTTGGCCCGCCTCCTGCAGAGGAGCAGCTCGTGAGCGCCCTCGCGTTGTCCGTGGTGCTGTCGTTCGTCTCCGCCGTCGCGTACGCGGGCGGGGCGATCGTGCAGGAGCGGGTCGCGGTGTCCTCCCCCGACGAGCAGTACGCGCCGCTGCGCCGGCCGAGCTGGTGGGCGGCGCTGGGCTTGAACGGACTCGGCGGCGTGCTGCACGTCGTGGCGCTGGCCTGCGGCCCGCTGAGCCTGGTGCAGCCGCTGGGCGCGCTGACCATCGTCTTCGCCCTGCCCATGGCGGCGCTGTTCGTAGGCCGCAGGGCCGGGGCGACCGCCTGGCGGGGCGCCATCATGGCCACGGCGGGCCTCGCGGGTCTGCTGTCCCTGGTCGGCTCCGGCGAGGCGCACTCCCTGGACACGGCCCAGCGGGTGGCCGTCGCGCTGGTCACCGGCGGTGCCGTCGTGACGCTGATGGTGGCGGGCCGGGCCGCGCACCGGCACCCGGCGGTGCGCAGCGTGCTGCTCGCCACCGGCTCCGGCATAGCCTTCGGCATGTCCTCGGTTTTCACCAAGACGGTCGCCGTCGACTGGAGCGACGGGGTCGGTCTCGGCGACCTGCCCTCGCTGGCCGTGATCGGCGTGTTCGCGGTCGCCGGCATCATGATCTCCCAGGCCTCCTACCGGGGCGGCGGCCTCGCCGCGCCGCTGGCCACGCTGACCGTCGTCAACCCGGTGCTGGCCGCCGCGGTCGGCATCCTGATGTTCGGCGAGACGTTCCGCTACAGCACCATGGGCACCGTGCTCGCGCTGGGCTGCGGCGTGGTGGCGACCGGCGGACTGATCCTGCTGACGACGGAACGGCTGGAGAGCACCCCGGTCCCGGCCGCGGACGGCAAGGCCGAGCCGGTCACCGCGCGCCCGGAGCCGGCGCTCACCGCCGAACCGGCGCTCGCCGCCGAGCCTGCCGTGGCCCTTCCCCGGCAGCGCACGGCGGTGGAGACCGAGCTGGAGAAGGCCGTCCTGGAGGAGGCTGTCCTGGAGGAGGCCGAGGAGATCCTGGACGGGCCCGTCCACGCGGAACGGCAACTCCTGGACGACGTACTCATACAGACCGGTTCAGGTCCGCAAGGCGCCTTCATGGCGGCCTCCGCGGACAGCGGCCGTCGCGACGGCGAGGGAATCCTGGCAGGGGCCGGTGCGGGAACGTGGGCCGGAGCCTGGGCAACGTGGTCCGGAGCCTGGGCGGGGCACTCGGCTCCTCACGCCGATCCGGCGTCGTACGTCCCGCTGTCCGCGAGCATCCCGGTGCCGCTGGCCCTGCTGGACCGGCACCAGGGCGCTCGTCAGATACTGACGCCGCCGGCCCGCAGGTAGGCGATCGGGTCGATGTCGGAACCGAAACCGGGCCCCGTCCGCACCTCGAAGTGCAGATGCGGGCCCGTGACGTTTCCGGTCGCCCCGGACCGGCCGATCCGCAGGCCCGCGGACACGCGCTGCCCGGCCCGCACCGAGATCGCGGACAGGTGGGCGTACTGCGTGTAGCGGCCGTCGGCGTGCCGGATGACCACCTGGTAGCCGTACGACCCTCCCCAGCCGGCGGCCACCACGTGACCGGCCGCCGCGGCCCGGACGGAGGTGCCGGCCGGCACGAGGAAGTCGATGCCGGTGTGGTAGCCCTTCGACCAGTGCGAGCCGGCCACGTGGTAGCCGGTGCCGATGGCGGCGTGCACGGGGGCGACGAGCGCGTGGCTGCCGGTGGGCGTCGAGTGCGAGGAGGTGTGCTGCTCCGCACGGCTCTTGTGCTGCTCGTGACCCTTCTTCCCCGCGGGACCGGTCCTGTGCTTCTCACCAGGGGCTTTCTTCTGCGCGGGCGGCGCCTTGCGCTGCGAGTGGGTCTTCCCGGCCGGGGACTTCGCCGGGGACGCGGGCACGGGGGCGACGGGGATGACGGGAGTGCGCAGGCTGAGCCGCTGGCCGGGGAGGATGAGGTCGGGATCGGCCCCGACAGTCGCCCGGTTGGCCGCGTACAGCCGTTGCCAGCCGCCCCGGACGTGGTGCTCGTCGGCGATGCCGGAGAGGGTGTCGCCGTGCACCACGGTGTACATCTCGGCGCGGCCCGCGCGGGACTGCGGCGTGGTCTGCGGTCGCACGTCCCGGACGGATCCCGTCTGCGGTCGCACGTCCCGGACCGCACCCGTCTGCTCGGGGCTCGGCGCGACGCTGTCCGTGTGGACCGCCGGAACGTCTCCAGCATGGCTTTCGGGGCTGGCGACCGCGACCAGTGGAATCGCGAGGCCGGCGCCGCCCGCCGTGACGGTCAGTGAGGCGCGGTTGATCCTGTTCGGCTGGTACCGGCGGTGCCGGCCGCGTACGGCCATGTCCGAATCCCCTCGGCATGCGTCAGGAGCGGCAAAAGTATGCGCGGGGACAGGCCATGACAAGATGGGAAACCGGCCGTATGTCACGGCCAAGTGGCCGAGGCCGGGCCGCTCTTGGCCGGTTCGCCCGTACGCTCGCGCACTCGCGCACAGTGAGGCGAGAGGTCTCTTCCGTCCGTAGTCAAGCGTGGCGGGTCGGATGTGCGCTCGCGGTGGCAGCACGTCAGGATGGGCCATGGGTCCGCACCGACGGAGCCGCAGTCACGAGGCAGCCGTAGTCACGAGGCGGCCGTAGTCACGAGGCAGCATGGGAGCAGGCGGTATGAGCACTTCAGCGCAGATCGGCGTCACGGGCCTGGCGGTCATGGGCAGCAACCTCGCCCGGAACTTCGCGCGCAACGGGTACACGGTCGCCGTGCACAACCGTACGGCGTCGAAGACGCGGGCGCTGGTCGAGGAGTTCGGGAACGAGGGCGACTTCGTCCCGGCCGAGACCGCCAAGGAGTTCGTGGCGGCCCTGGAGCGCCCCCGCAGGCTGGTCATCATGGTCAAGGCCGGTGGGCCGACGGACGCGGTGATCGAGGAGTTCGCGCCGCTGATGGAGCCCGGCGACATGATCATCGACGGCGGCAACGCGCACTTCGCGGACACCCGGCGCCGTGAGCGGCAGCTGCGCGAGCAGGGCATCCACTTCGTCGGCACCGGAATCTCCGGCGGCGAGGAAGGCGCGCTGCACGGGCCGAGCATCATGCCGGGCGGCTCGGCAAAGTCGTACACGTCGCTCGGCCCGATGCTGGAGAAGATCTCCGCGAAGGCGCCCGACGGCGCGCCCTGTGTGACCCATGTGGGCCCCGACGGCGCCGGGCACTTCGTGAAGATGGTCCACAACGGCATCGAGTACGCCGACATGCAGCTGATCGGTGAGGCATATCAGCTGCTGCGCGATGTCGCCGGGTACTCCCCCGCCGAGATCGCGGACATCTTCCGCACCTGGAACCGGGGCCGCCTCGACTCCTACCTGATCGAGATCACGGCCGAGGTGCTGTCGCACGTGGACGCGGCGACCGGGAAGCCGTTCGTGGACGTGGTGGTCGACCAGGCCGAGCAGAAGGGCACCGGCCGCTGGACGGTCCAGATCGCCCTCGACCTGGGTGTGCCGGTGTCGGGCATCGCGGAGGCGGTGTTCGCCCGCTCCCTGTCCGGGCACGCGGCCCTGCGAGAGGCCTCGCACGGCCTGGCGGGGCCGACGGCGAAGCCGCTGGGCGAGGCGGAGAGGGCGGCTTTCGCCGACAAGGTGGAGCAGGCGCTGTACGCCTCCAAGATCGTCTCCTACACGCAGGGCTTCCACGAGATCGCCGCGGGCAGCGAGGAGTACGACTGGGACATCGACCTCGGCGCGATCGCCTCGATCTGGCGGGGCGGCTGCATCATCCGCGCGGCCTTCCTCGACCGCATCCGCACCGCGTACGACGCCCGGCCGGACCTGCCGAGCCTGCTGTCCGACGAGACGTTCGCCTCGGAGATCGCCGCCGCGCAGGACGACTGGCGCGAGGTGCTGATCGCCGCGATTCAGCAGGGCGTGCCGACGCCGGGGTTCGCGGCGGCGCTGGCGTACTACGACTCGCTGCGAGGAGAACGGCTGCCCGCGTCGCTCACGCAGGCGCAACGGGACTTCTTCGGGGCGCACACATATCGGCGGGTGGACCGGGAGGGGTCGTTCCACACGTTGTGGGGCGGCGACCGGAGTGAGGTTTCCGCGTAAGGGGCTTGCTTTGAGCGCCCAGGGGGTGGGGGTGTTGTCGGTCGACGGGTGCGGGTGCGTTGTGGCTCGTCGCGCGGATCCCCGCGCCCCTTGGCGGGTGATGGGGGCTCGCGGTGACGTGCGAGTGAGGCGGGGAGTTGTCGGCTGGTCGGCGCGGGTACGTTGCGGCTGGTCGCACAGTTCCCCGCGCCCCTTTCGGGGCGCTGATGCCTCGCGGTGATGCGAGGGTGGGGCGGGGAACTGTCGGCCCGGCGGTGTGGGTGCGTCGTGGCTCGTCGTGCGGTTGCCCGCGCCCTTTCAGGGTGACGGTGAGGTGAGGGGTGGGCCTGGTTCTGGGTTGGGGGTGGGTTCAGGGCCTGGGGGGATTGGGGACGGTGGAGGCTCTGGCGGTACCGGGGACGGAGGTTCCGGGGCCGGAGGTAGGGGTTCTGGGGGTTCGGGGGCTGGTTCGGGGGGTGGGACCGGGGTGGGGTAGGGGTCCGGTGGGGTGGGGCCCGGGGGTGGGGGTGGGCCCGGGGATGCGGGGTCGGGGTATGGGGTCGTCATGGAGGGCCTCCGGGCAGTCGCCGGGCGGGCGGCGTCGCCTCTGGATACTTCCCCGACTACCCGGCGCTCGCATGGCCACTCACACTGCCGCAGACGCTCCCCCGCCCCAGGCGGCAGCGTCGGTGATCTCGCCGGCGGCGCCTGCACCGGGTGGTTCAGAAGCGGCCGGGGTGGGCCCGCAGCCAGTTCTTCGCGGCGGCGAGCAGTTCCGGGTCGGCCGGCGGGGCCACCTCGGGGTGACGCTCGGCCCACTTCACGACGTACGGGCACAGCGGGGCGACCGGGACGCCTTCCCGCTCGGCGACGGCGTACAGCTCCCGCGCCAGCGAACCGGCGATGCCCTTGCCCTCGTGGGCGGGCTCCACAATGGTGTGGACGGGGACCAGGGCGCGCGCGGGCGACTCGAGGACGAAGTACTCGATGTGTCCGAGGACCTCGCCGTCGCCGACGGCCTCCAGGCGGCCGGCCGACCGGTCGTCACGGATGTCGATGTCGGTCATGGCCACGCACGCTCCTGGTCGTCGTCCGCCGCTCAGGCCCGTACGGCCTGCGGGCTGCGCTCCTGGTCCGAACCGGGCACCGGCTCGGACGGGTCGGCGCCGAGGGACACGATGCGGTTGCCTCCGTCGACGTGCACGACCCGCGGCTTCAGCTCCCGCGCCTCGGCGTCGGTGACCTGAGCGTAGCTGATGATGATCACCAGGTCCCCGGGGTGCACGAGGTGGGCGGCCGCGCCATTGATCCCGATGACTCCCGAACCGCGCTCGCCCTCGATGACGTACGTCTCCAGGCGGGCGCCGTTGGTGATGTCGACGATGTGGACCAGCTCTCCGGGGAGCAGGTCGGCGGCGTCGAGAAGGTCCGCGTCGATCGTCACCGATCCCACGTAGTGCAGGTCGGCCTGGGTGACGGTGGCGCGGTGGATCTTGGACTTGAACATGGTGCGAAGCATGGAGAAGCTCCCGGTTTGTCTGCTCCCTGCCTGCTTATGCAGGTCAAGGGCGGTCTCCGGAGGCTACATCGTTTCTCGTGTGTGGTCAGCTGTCGGCAGGTGTTCGAGGACTCACACTGACCCGTTGCCGACTTTTCTGACACCGCGCCAGTCACATGCGCACCCGCGTCATGGGCTCTCGGCGCGTTTTTCGTTTTGGGCGCTGTCGAGTGCCGTGCCGCCGTCGCAGGTGAGAGGGCGGCACGACGTGCCCAAGGGCGCTCTTTCCCTTGAGCGCGTCAGTGGATCGAGATGGGTGCCTGACCTGCTTCGGCCTGCGTTCCCCCGCCACCGCTGGCAGCAACCCGTGAGCCCGCGCCGGGCTTCCCCGCGTTGACGAGCGCCGCGGCGAGCACGATCGCGAGGACCAGGAGAGCGGCCGCCCACCAGAAGGCGGTGGCGTAGCCGTGGGTCATGCTCGCGAGCGTCGCCCGCGTCCGTTCATCGGCCAGGTGGCCGGCGGCGTGAGAAGCCGTGGCGGAGGCCGCGACCGTGTTCAGCACGGCCGTGCCGACGGCGCCGCCGATTCGCTGGGAGGCGTCGACCGTGGCAGAGGCGACTCCCGCGCCGGTGGAGCGTACGCCATGGGTGCCCATCTGAACGGACGTCATGACGGCGGTGCCCAGGCCGAATCCGAGCCGGATCAGGGCGGGCGGGACGTGCGCCATCTAGGAGCGTGGGTCAGTAAACAACTCCTGGAACGCCGCGCCTCGTGGTGAAGTGCGGCTCCGAGCGCTGCTCTTGAAAAGGCGTGGCTGGCGGGCAGTCGTGATGCGAGAATCAGTCCGCAACTTGATCCACATCCGCGTCCCGGAGGTCCGCATGGACGTCGCCTCGCTGCTGCCGTTGACCACGGCCCGGTTGTCGCTGCGTCTGTTCACTCCCGGCGACGCCGATGACCTGTACACCTACCAGAGCCTGCCGAACGTGGCGCGCTACTTGTACCGGCCGGCGCACACGCGTGAGCGCAGCGAGCAGGTTGCCGCCGAGCGCGCGGCGCAGACGGCCTGGCGCGCCGACGGGGACAAGCTGGCGCTCGCTGTCTGCCGACGCGATGGGCCCGGCGTCCTTGGCGAGGTGAGCCTCGCCCTGGCCGATGCCCGCGCCGCCCAGGCCGAGATCGGCTGGACTCTCGACCCAGGTCACCAGGGGCACGGCTACGCGACCGAGGCGGCCGCGGCGCTGGCCGGGTTCGCCTTCGACACACTGGGCGTGCACCGGCTCTACGCACGGCTGGATGTGGAGAACACCGGGTCTGTGCGGGTCTGTGAGCGCCTCGGGATGCGCCGGGAGGCGCACCTGGTCGAGAACGACCTCGACGGGGATCGCTGGGGCAGCGAGTACATCTACGCGGCGCTGTCCGCGGATCTCGGCAGTCGATCAGGCGATTGAGCCCCACGCCGCCTCCTGTTCGTGATCTTCCATATGGGAGAATCCTGGTGGGGATGGCCTGTTCGAGGTGGATCCGGCGGCGGTGGTGAAGCCGGAGACCGCGCCGACGGTGGCGGTGAAGAAGACCTTCCGGGCGTTCGTCCCCGATCAGATGCTGATGCTGCCGCCGTCACTGGACGAGTGGCTGCCCGAGGGGCATCTGGCCCGATTCGTGGCCGAACTGGTCGACGAGGCGCTCGACCTGGGCCCGATCCTGGCGTTCTGCACCGAGAAGCGCGGGTTCCCGCCGTATGACCGGCGGTTGATGGTCCGGCTGCTGATCTACGGGTACACCACCGGAGTGCGCTCGTCGCGGGCGATCGAGCGCAAGTGCACCGATGATGTGGCAGCCCACCTCCGGACGGTCTCCGAACTCACGCCCAACAGCCTCGCGGCTTGCCCGATGCTGTACGACGGCACAGAGCGAACTCCAGGTCAGGCTCCGACGCCGACACCCGGCACGGTCTTCCGTCATGGGCGGCCAGGTGCTCGGTTGCCGCAAGCCTCGCAACATACCGGTCCAGCGCCCGGCACCGGCCCTGGGCACGGGGAGACCGGCCCGAACCCCCAACCGGCTTACTACAGCACCGATATGTGTGTGTCGTTCGAGTAATTGAGCATATGCCCTGTCCGGCGAGATCGGCCGGACAGGGCTCTGGGCTCAGCTCACTTGCACTGGCCGGTGTGCGGCCCGTTCACGGTGTTGCCGGACTGCTGCAGGGTGGGTGAGTTGCCCGCGCAGCGCAGCGGCGCCCCGACCTGGTTGCCCTCGAACTCGGGGACGAGGTCCTCGGGCAGCAGGCCGCTGCCACTGTTGTCGTTGATCGTCACCGGCGCCGACATCGTGTTGGACGAGACCTCAAGCCCGCCGGTGTTGCCTTCAAGGGTCAGCGGGCCCTTGAAGGCGCTGCCCGCACAGTCCGTCCCCTCGCCGTCGCCGAACAGCACGAAGCCGCTGGTACCCCTGAGGGTTACCTGCCCGTCGAGGGTCGAGTGGCAGATGGTGACGGCGAGGGCGCCGTCCGAGGCCACCGGGCCGTTGATCTCCGCGCCCGACACTGCCAGCGCTCCGCGGGGCTTCACCTCCACCGGGCCGTTCTGCGTAGCGCCGGGGGCGATGCACAGCGACTGGCCGGCGGCCACGGTCAGCGGGCCGTCGTGGTCCGTGACGCACGGCCGGCTGAAGCCGACGGTGACGTCGGTGGGCGCGGCCGTGGCACTCGCCGTGAACACCGGGTCGCCGTTGTAGGTGGCGGTGATGGGGCGGTCGCCCGGCTGGAACTTGCTGGTGGTGAAGGTCGCCTGGCCGTTGTCCAGCGCCACGGTCGCCAGCGTGGTCGTCCCGTCCGAGAAGGTGACCGACCCGGTCGGGGTGCCCGCGCCCGGGTTGGCCGAGGCCACCGTGGCCGTCACGCCGACGGCGTGGCCGAACAGCGGGGTGGCTGTGTCCGCGCTGAGCGTGACCGACGTCCCGTACCGGAACGTGACGATCGCCTTGCCGTTGCCGTGGTTGACGCCCTGGAGGAGCGAGACGTCGGTCGCCGACGGATCCGCGTAGCTGCTGCCGCCGCCACCGCCCGCGCCCGGGAAATAGCCCGGGTTGCCGCCGCCGGAGCCGCCGCCACCGCCGTGCCAGCCGCCACCGCCACCGCCACCGCCGGGGCCGCCCCCACCACCGTTGCCGCCGGTGCCGCCGCTGCCGGGGTTGGGATCGCTGGTGATCGGGTCGAGGTCGATGCCCGGGGTGCCGGGGCCGCCGTTCAGGGTGTTGGGGTTGCCGTGACCGGACGCGGTCTGGGTAGCGCCGCCACCGGCCAGGCCGGAGCCCAGCGGGCCGTTGCTCTGGCCACCGTCCTGGCCGACCGGACCGCCGCCGGCGCCGCCCTGCAACATGGGGCCGCCGTTGCCCGCGCCACCGCCGCCGCCGGCCACCAGGACTCGGTCGGAGCCGCCGAAGGCGCCGAGCCGCACGTCCGAGCCGCCGCCGCCCGCACCGCCGCCGCCGTGCGCGCCGCCACCGCCGCGCCCGTGGCCGGTGCCGCCGGGACGGGCAAACTCGCCGTGCCGGGACGAACCGGGGATGCCGGCCGCGCCGGTGGTGAGCTGGAGGGTCTGGCCCGGGGTCACCGGAAGAGTCGCGCGGGTCTCGCCGCCGAGACCGCCGGGCGCGCCGGAGATCGCCGGGTGCGGGGCGATGTAGCCCGCCGCGCTGCCGCCCTCGCCGCCGAACAGGTCGACGTCGACCGCGGTCACGCCGTCCGGGACGGTGAAGGTGTCCGTGCCCACGGAGTTGTAGGTGCACGTGGGCTGCGGGGAGGTGGTGAAGACTCCGCTGGTACCGCAGGGCTCGGCCACGCTCGCCGCTCCGGCGGCCGCGCTGAGGGGCACGATCGTGGCGGCGACGAGGCCGGTGGTGCCGGCCACCGACATCATCCTGGATCTGAATATGGTCCGACGGGACGTCGGGCTGCTGTCGCTCATGAGTGCTGACACTTTTCTCCGGCCCTGTGGGCAGCTGAGATAGGGGAACGAGTGCTCCGCAGGCGGGCCGGGCCCACCCCCGGAGCGGGATCAACCGGTGGATCAGACGCCGTCGTCGGCGCAGAGCGCCCAGACGTCCGAGTAGGTGTTGGCGGAGCCGGCTCCGCCGGTGTGGGTGTAGGCGGTCCAGTACGCGGCCGACGTGGTCCCGTCGCTGACCGGATTGCCGCTGTTGTCGCTGGGGAAGCTGCCGTTGAGGTGGTCGCCGCCCGAGCCCGGCGCGGTGAAGTCGGTGGTCGTGACGCTGCCGCCGCTGATGGCCGCGCCGCCGCTGACCAGGTTGCCGTCGGTGCCGCAGCCCACGGTCACGGTCTGACCCGCGGTCGCCGAGGTCGGGCCGCTCACCTCGCTGTGGTGGACCTTCACGGTGACGCCACTGACGTTGATGCCATTGCCACTGCAGATCGCGTACGCGTACGTGGTGTTGGTGGTGCCGCCACCGCCGCCGTTGTAGCCGACCGCCGTCCAGGAGTCAGGGTTGGTCTCTCCGTCGGCCGCGGCCTTCAGGCCGTAGTCGTGCGCGGAGTCGTTGAAGGTGGGGAAGCTCGCGATCGGCTTGAGGCTGCCGACGTCGGCCGGGGTGGTCCGGGCGCCGCCGCCGAGCAGGACGGTGTTGGCCGGACAGGTCGCCCTGACCGCGAGGGGCGTCGACGCGGCGGTCGGCCCGGCGGCCTTGTTCATGACTGTCTGGGTGTGGTCGATCAGGTTGCTGGTGAAGCACACCGCGTACGGGGTGGTGGAGAACGAGCTGTTCACCGCGCCGCCGCTGCCGCCGATGCCGAGCCAGTGGGTGTTGTCGGTGCCCACCACACCGGTCGAGCCGGTGTACTCGGTGGAGCCGTCGGAGCTGGGCTCGGTGCCGTTCACGTGGTTGCCGTTGGACGACGTACCGGTGCCGATGGCCTGGTCCATGCCGCCACCGGAGACGAGACCGCTGCTGCAGTCCGCGTGGGTGGAGATCTCGGAGAAGGTGGTGGCGGGGCCGAGGGTGGCACCAGGGGTCTTCACGGTCACGCTCACGGTGTTCGCGTACGCGGCACCGGGCACAGCCAGGGCCAGCAGGGCGCCCATCACCATCGCCTTGCCTGCCGCCGGGCGCGGCAGGAATCTGGTCTTCATCGGACCCTTCCTCTCTGATTGCAGCGCTGCGCACGGGGCAGGGCAGCGCGGGGAATTGCCGTGCAGGAGAAGAACCGACCGCTTCGGGGAGAGCGGCCGCCACGGGTCCGGGGGCGGCTGGGGAGCCTTCGACGGCGGGAGACCGGACCCGTAGGAGCCGGCACTGAACGTGGCTCGCAGAAGCGGACAGTAACAGTCCGCCAGAACCGCAGCTACAGGCGAATCACACAAGATCAGATGGCAGATGCTACATACAATGGCCATTCGACCTCGAACCTGCGGGACCTTCCCCTGCACCGCTGCGACGGGGCGGCCACCGCTGCCAGAACGCCGATCCGGCGCCCACCCGCCGCGTGGAGCGTCCCCGGGCCCGTCAACACCGCGGACTCCGTCGTGAACTCGCACGCTCACCCTCTGGCCGTCCCTAGCACGTCGGGACAAGTAGGACTCTCGTTGGAGACTCGGCGTGCATGGGGACTGTCCAGATGCCATCGGCTTGTCGCAGGTGCGCCGCCGCTGGGGTGCGACGGCATGTCGGCCGGACGTGAGCGTGGGAAGCAGTACTCGATGAGGCTGCCGCTGTAGCGGCCGTCGGCCCGGACCAACTCCAGTCGGTGGTGCGCGTCGCTTGTGCGAGCCGGCAACACCGTCGCGGCGGGACGGTCGACGATGTCCGCAGTGGTGGCCATCTCCGCAGGCAGAAGGCCGAGCGCGTTGACCGCGACGTGCTGCTTGAGCCCGTTGATCAGCTTGCCACCGTCGAAGCCCGTCCGTCGGACCCGACGGCGGCGTCCACCGTGACCGACTGGGAGTCGATCACGCCCGTGCCCGACTCGGCGTCCCGGCCCGACCGGGGGCCGTAGCGCACAACTGCGGCAGCAGGGCCTCTGGACAGTTCGTTCGGTGTAGGCATCTTCTGAGCTACCAAGAGGCTCTGTTCCCATGCCGGTCCCATGCCGGGCGCCTACCGCGATCACCCGATGGAGACTCTCGTTCGACGGGCACCGTTCAAGATCGGAAACACAACAGCTACTGAGCTTGACCCTGTCCGGGATCTTGGGGTTGTCGAGGTCAGCTGCCGAGGGTTCGCCAGGACTTCGACCGGGGAATCCCCTGCTGGTCCAGGAAGCTCTGAAAGGCGGTCGCGGTGCGGGGCATTCCCCGGTCGGTAGCAGGCTGCTGAGTCGTTCGATGTTCACGGCGATGGCCGTGAGCACGTGTTGCAGGTGGACTTTCGGCTGTCCTCGGTAGCGGCAGCGGCGCATGCCGTGTCCGTGGGCGAACTGGTTGATGGTGCCCTCCACTCCGGAGCGGACTGCGTAGCGGGCCTTCCAGTCGGGCGTCTGCTGCTCGGTGCGGACACGGACTTGCAGGTGCCACGATCAGGGGTGCCGCGGTGGGCGAAGAGGTCTGGCAGGGGCCGTGCCAGCCCTTGCTGACCTGGCCCCGGGGGCAGGTGACCTGCCGACGGTCGAAGTCGATTGGGAAATCGTCCCCGTCGGAGCCTTCGTTCCTGCGATGCTGGCGGGTGGGGTTGCCCGGCAGCGGCCCGCTGAGGGTGACCTGGTGTTCTCGGACGGCTCGTTCCAAGTGGACCAGAGAGGTGTAGCCGCCGTCGACCAGGGTGTCCTCGACGAACTCGTACATGGCGAGGGAACGCAGGAGCGTGCGGATCGGGCCGTGCTGCGACTCCGGGTCGCGGAGTGCCGCCTCGCGTTCGGCGAGATCGACGCGGCGATCGGCGCGATCGAGGAAGCCGGACGCGTGGCTGCCGGGCTACCCGAGCGGCTGGCCGTGGGCGTGGAGGAAGTACGCCGTGAAGTCGATCTCGACGTCACCGAAAGGCTTGCTGATCCCCGCGCCGCCCAGGGGTGATCGGCCTCCTCGCCCGATCCGGCTTCACGGCCGGAACGACCTCAGAACGCCCAGACGTTGCAACTCGACGATGTGCTCCGCCGCGCGCTTCGGCGCCTCGCCACCGGTCACCAGCACTCCCGCCTCGATGTTGCGGTGAGCCGCGGACTCGGTCAGGTTGGCGCTGCCCAGGAACAGCGTACGGCGGTCGGCAACCGCGAGCTTGGCGTGCTGGCGCGAGTGAGGGTGGTCGGCCGAGCCTCGGGCCCAGTGCCAAAGGGTCAGCCCGGGGACGGACGCGAACGCCTCGGCCGGCTCCCGGCCCTGGAGCAGGCCCCTCGCGCCGGTCAGCGTCTCGACCACGACGTGAAGGGTCACGCCTCGCTCTGCGGCTGACGTGAGAGCCCGGGTCAGGGCCGGGTACGGGCGGGCCGCGTAGGTCATGGCCAGCAGTTCGTCACGGGCATCGTCGATGACGTCGACGAGTACCTGGGCAGTCGCCCGCACCGGTACCGCGGGCGTCGAGGGGCCGGTCCAGACGGTGCGGACCCGCACCCTGTCCCGGGCGTTCAGCATGGCCGCGGCATAGCCGCGCACGTAGGCGGCTGCCTCGGTGAGCGGGACCGCATCCCGCTCCATGGCGTCGTACAGCGCCGTGACGGCGGCCTCGGCCCCTGGGGCGGTCAGCTCGGTCAGGGCCCGCTCCTTGCCGGCTCGCCGTGCCAGCAGGCCGGCGAGTTCCTTGCTCCGGGGCAGGCCCAGGGCCGCGACGGCAGCCTCCGCCGCGGCCTCGAACGCGCGCCGGCTCACGAAAGCAGACTGGCCGGTGTGAGTATCTGCTCCCGGTCCGCGGACAGGGGAACGAGGAAGCGGCGGTCGAGGAACCGGTTGGCGCGCTCGCAGGTGGTCTCGGAGACGAAAAGACAGACGTGGCAGGCCGCTCCGTGCAGGTAGTCGCCCGGGTCGTGGGGCAGGCGGTCGGAGCACAGCGGGTCGGCGGAACAGTGACCGGCGTCGGCCAGGGCGCGGCGGACGATGCGGGAGAACTCGCGCTCCTCCGCGAGGGACACCAGGCCGCCGAGGGTGCCCTCGGAGTCGGGTACCGCCGTGTAGATCAGGATCCCCGTCCGCGGGTTGTGTTCGTCGCCGGCGTAGATCCGCTCGGCCAGCGAGGCCGAGCTGTAGCCGCACTCCAGGGCGATGGTGCGGATCAGCAGGTGCGAAAGGGTGTGCAGGGCGATGTAGCGAGCGCCGGGCCAGCCGTGGAAGGGGTCGAAGTCGCTCGTCTTCCGGTCGGACTTGCGGTTGGTGCGGAACCGGCCGTAAGCCTCCTTGTGGGCCTCCATCTGCGGTGACTTCTCCATGCGCGTCACCCAGTCCGCCATGAGGTCGTCCCGCACGCGCAGGAAGACGCCCTCGCCGCGGACCTCGCTGGCCGGTACCCAGTTCTGGGTGCCCCGGGACAGGTCCACGCGGGTAGCGATCTCCGGCGACTCGGGATCAGGGGCGTCGAGGCGGCTGAAGCCGATCAGCGCACGGGCCTCACGCAGCCGCTCGACCTGCCGGACGTCCGAGAAGAGTTCGTCCAGCGGCGCGGGTACGGTGACCGGTCGCAGAGCGAAGTCGTCACTGGGCGGGGGCACCGGGCCGGAGAGGGCGTCCCATTCGGGGCGGAAGAGGTCGGCCTGCACGTCGGGGGCGGAAGGGGCCGGCCCGCCGACTCCCTTCTTGCGGGCGGCGATCGCGGCGAAGACGGCGTCCGCGTCGAACTCCTTGAGGAAGCCGAACTGGGGCAGACGCGCCATGAAGGTGAGCTCAGCGCGGTCCTCCACCTTCTCCAGTTCCGGCCAGTGGTCCTCGAGCAGCTTGTCGATGTCGCCGCCTTGCCCCTTGGGCAGGGCGAGCGCGCTGAGGGTGAGCGGGAACCACTGGTTGGAGGCGCCCGCCACCATCAGGACCGAGTCACGGTCGCAGCCGTTCGGTTCATAGCTAGCGAGGTGCGGGTGGCGACCGCGGCACTGGGGCAGGTGACGGCGCCCGCGTTCGCCCATCGCCTCGCGGATGTTGCGCTTCGCGCCGCAGGCGACGCATTCGATGGTGACGTTGGCGGCCTGGTTTCCGCCGTGGTCCTTCATACGCAGCTTGGGCCGCGGGATCTTTCCGCACGCCTGCCCGTGGTGGACGTACGCGGTGTAAGGGAACTCGTCGAGATGGCCGGCGGTGCAGACGAGGGTGAAGCGGGCGGCCACGGCGAGCGGCTTCTTGCCCCGCTTGCAGTCGTGGACGAACTTGGCCTCGTGCGGTGTGCGCGGATTGCCGTTGTGGAAGGCGAACTCGTCAGAGTCGATGGCGGCCAGGATGTTGCAGGCGGTGCAGCGCAGCCACTGCGGAAACGGTGCGACGGGCACTCCGACTCCCTGAGCCGCCCAGCCCCTCGGGTCGGTGTCGCCGCCCTCGAGCCAGGGGGCCGCTCGCAACTGCTCGATCTGCCCGCGCCCGTAGCGCTGGAGCGAGCGGTTGACGGCGGCGCGCAGCCGGGGTTCGTCGATGTCGTAGTCGGTGATGCCCGTGTAGCTCCAGGCGTCGAGTCCCCTGACGAGAACGGAGAAGTTGGGCAGGTCGACGAGGGAGCCGACACCAGCGGTGAACATGAGATGGCTGGGGCGGACGGCCCCGACCCTGCGGTTGGTCCTGGTGGTCATCGCTGTGCCCTCCTGGGCGTGTCCGCAGTGGTGGGTCCGTATTCGTCGCTGTCCACGGTGTCCGTCGCATCTCGGTCGGCCCGGGTGTCCACCGCCCCGAAGTTCCAGTCCGGGCCACCTCCCGAGGGATCGTCGAGGAAGGCTTCGCCCCCGGGCAGCAGGAGGTTGATCTCGTTCTCCGTCTCGCGCATCGACATGCCGACGGTCAGGTCGGTCCACCGGGAGCCGTCCGCCCGTCGCAGCAGCCCGTTCACGACGGTGGTCTTGTGCTTTTCCTTGCGGTAGCCGAGGGCCGAGCTGTTCTCGTCCCGCTTGCGGCGCCACTCGTCCTTCAGCCGGTCCAGCCGCTCGCTCAGATACTGACGGGCTCGTTCGGTCCCCACCCGTTCGGCGCGTTCCAGCAGCCGGCGCTCGACGTCCCTGGCGAGAGGGCCGTCGAGATCCACGTGGTGGGCGTCCAGGTTGCGCGAGGTGTCGTAGGCCGCCTGGCGCAGCGCAGCGACGTAGGTGGCGGCGACGCCCCGGTCCAGGGCGCGGCGGGTGAAGGGGGTGACGGAGAGGGCTTCGACCTGGCGGTAGAACGTGGCGTGGTAGTGCTCGAAGTCCTCGTAGTGGGCGAGGTCCCGGGGACGTGACCAGTTGTAGAGGGTCACGACGAGGCCGGGGCGCGAGGCGTCACGGCCGACGCGCGAGGACGCCTGGATGTACTCGGCGGTGTTCTTGGGCTGGCCGACGACGAGCATCAGGCCGAACCGGGAGACGTCCACGCCCACTTGCAGCATGGAGGTGGCGAGGACGACGTCCACCGCCTGCCGGGCGAGCGGCGTCATGGCGGCGCGGGGTTCCCGCTTCTCCTTCGCGGCGACGGCGTACTCGCGCAGGAAGGCACGGCGCCGCTCCGACGTGTCGCGTTCGGGGTCGAACTCGACCTCCAGGCGCTTGAGGGCGGCGCCGATGTCGGAGGAGGAGATGCGGGAGGTCAGTTCCTGGATGCCGAGCATGCCGGTGCGGCTGACGATGCGGTCAGCGAGGGTGTCCTCGCCCCTGCGGCTGCCGTTGGAGCGGACACGGGTCGTGATGTCGTCGTCCATGTACCGTCGCATGCCCGCGAGTTCACGGGTCGCGTTGAAATAGCCGACCAGGGTCAGGTACGGGTCCGCCGGTGTGCCGTAGTCGTCGAAGAGTTGCTGCCCGGCCAGCAGCAGGATCTCGGCGACCCTGATCTCGGCGGCCTTGAGGCGAGTGCCGTGTGCGCACACGCCCAGGTAGCGCCGACCGGGGTTCTGGCGGCTCAGCTCGACCTGCCGGGAGAAGAAGGTGTCTTTGACGTCGAGGACCTGCGGCGGGAAGATCGCGACCTTGCGCCCGAAGACGCCCAGCACCTGGTCCGCGGCGCGCTTGGTGGTCGCCGTCGAGGCGACGATCTTGGGGCCGGTCTCGTGGCGGTGGCCTTGGGCGTCGGTGACGCTCCAGGTGCACAGCTGGTCGACGGCGGATTCGAAGAGACCGACGGTCGTACCGAGGGCACCGGAGATCAGGTGCAGCTCGTCCTGGATGATCAGGTCCGGGGGCCGCAGGCGGGTCACGGGCTGAGCGGTGACGCCGGGCAGGTCTCCCCTGGCGTTGTGGCGGCTGCCGCAGCCGGTCTTGGCGTCGAGGTCGTCGTGCCGGTAGCCGTGCCGCGGACACAGCTCGGTGACCCTGCCGAACAGCAGGCCGGCATAGCCGTTCCAGGGCAGTTGGGCGAACTTGTCCACGGTGGCGATCAGCAGGGACGGCGCCAGCCGGTAGATCTCCTCGTCGACCGTGAGCACCGGGATGCCCTCGCCGGGCGACTCGCGCCGGGAGAAGGGACAGCGGTCCTCGCCCTCACCTCGCGGGCAGTACAGCAGGACGCGGCGCCGCCCTTCGTCGTACTCCATGTGGGAGCGGGCCGTCAGCCCGGTTCCGCACCACGGGCACGTGAGGACCTGAAGGACGCGGGCGTGCTTGTCGCTCGCGTTCTCCCGGGCCTCGGCGATCTGTTCCTTTGCCTCGTCGAACCAGTTGGGCGAGACGGAGGTTCCCACCCACAGCCCGATCCGGAACGGTGTGGCCCCCCAGCGGACGTCCCGTGCGAACTCCTCGCGGCGCAGTACTTCGCAGGCGCTGACGAGCGCCGCGGCTCGCTGGAACTGCTGGGCGGTGAGCAGACGCAGGGTGTAGCGCATGAGGACGCCGACGCCCGCTTCGCCGCTGCGCGCCTCCGTCCCCGTGCCGACCGTGCCCTGGAGGCGTCGCAGCGCGAACGTGTAGGCGGCGAGACCGAGATAGGCCTCGGTCTTGCCGCCACCGGTCGGGAAGAACAGCAGGTCGACGAGTGCCTCGCGGCCCGTGCCACGGTGGGGGTGTCCGAGCCGGCTCAGGGAGTCGAGGTTCAACAGCACGAAGGCCAGCTGGAAGGGGCGCCAGCTGGCGGCCTCCTTCCCCTTGGCGTGGACCTTGTCGTACGCCTCCTGATAGGAGGCTCGGTCGTCCTCGCGTCCGGCGCGGGCCGCGGCGATCGCGGTGTTGCGACGCTGGAGCGCCATGGCCCGGTTGGCGAACCGGAAGGCCTCCAACGCGGTGTCGTCGGCCACGAGTTTGTCGATGCCGAGGGTGATGCGGTCGCAGACGTCCAGTGCCTGGTCGATGGCGACGTCGGCCGATGCGCGCAGGTCGTCAGGGAGTGTGCGGGCCTCTTTGCGCTGCTGTTCGAGCCAGGATCCGTAGCCGTCGGCAAGCGGGGCGAGGGCGGCGCTCAGTTCGGTCCGGCGGGCGGGCACCGCGAGGGCCGCGAGCTCGTCCATGCCGAGTTCGAGTCCGCGGAGCAGGTCCTGATCCGCCAGTACCGGCGCGGTGGTGGCCCGGACGTCGTACTCCGGCAGCCACGTGGTCGTGAGGCGGTGCGCGTTGCGTTCGCCGTCGCGCACGTGGGCGTGTACGGCGACATTACGGCCCTTGGCGTGGCTGAGGCTGTCCCGGTAGAGGAGCCGGAGCTTGCGTTCCTCCGCGTCTTCGGCGCCGTTGCCCCGATTGGCCGGGTCGAGCGGGTCGTCGACCGGAAGGAAGACGGCGGCCTGGTCGTCCGGAAAGGCGGTGACGTCGATCTCCGTCTGGAAGAGCCAGTGGGCGTCGCGTGCCTCGCTGCTGTCCTGCTGCCGGTTCACCAGGGCCAGTTCGACGACGCGCAGATCCTCGGCTCCGGCCCGACCGGCGTGCCTTCGCACCTGCACGTCGAGGACGACCGCTCCCCCGTCGAGCTCGACGGTCCTGTCCGCCGCACCCGTCACATCAATGTCCACCGGGTGCTCGACGGGCTCACGCGACCAGACCCTGCGGGTGGTGCCACGGTCCGTCGCCTCCTCCGACTGCGTGTAGCGACCCCACCGGACGGTGATGCTGAGCGTGCCGACGGAGGCG
The DNA here is from genome assembly GCF_053595235.1 of Streptomyces sp. NPDC002520. NCBI lineage: Bacteria > Bacillati > Actinomycetota > Actinomycetes > Kitasatosporales > Streptomycetaceae > Streptomyces > Streptomyces sp. NPDC002520. The sequence goes on from NZ_JBSFXG010000026.1 coordinate 115,843, forward strand.
GGCACCGTGAAGGACATCCCCATGGACGACGCCCAGATGTGGCCGGCGGCCTGCGGGGTCAACCGGTCCTGCACCTCGGTGTCGTCGCCCTCCTGTTCGTCGCCGGACTCTGTGTCCGCGCTCTGGGCGGCCGCGAGCGCGATCCCGTCGGAGGTGACGGTCCGGGGCCGCGGACCGAGCATGCCCACGAGGTACCGGTCCCGCGGGCCGGAGGAGGCACTCGGCAGGGTTTCGGTCTCGCCATCCCAGGGGCCGAGCAGATCACGGCGGATGTAGGTCACCAATCCGTCCCGAACCTCATAGGAGTCCCCTGCGCGAAACGTCTGGGGCACCTCGTCGAGGGGATGCGGGACAGCGGCCTGAGCAGGCTGGGCCGACATGCGGTGGGTCCTTTCGGACGGATCCGAGGAAGCACGAGCGGAGACCGAACGTGCGGCAGCACATGAACAATAGATCGTTGACTCAGTTCACACAATAAGTATCCGAGGTCTCGTCGCTTCACCCGGCCGGAGTCTCTAGGGTGGTTCCGACCGCACCCATCCGTCACCGAGGACGCCCATGCCCCGACTCGCTCTCTCCGACGAATTCGTCGCGGATCTCATCTCGTTGCAGAGACCGGTCCAGAAAGAAGTCAACGACGCCATCCAGATGTTCCGGAGCTTGACCGTCCCTCAACTCCACGCGAGCAAGGGCATGCATCTGGAGAAGCTCGAGCGGGCACGCGACCCCCGGATCCGCACCATTCGCATCACCAAGTCCTACCGCGGTGTGCTCCTGGCCCCCGACGACGGAAGCGAGTTGTTCACGCTCCTGCGGGTCGCCCCGCACGACGAGGCGATCAACTGGGCCTGCAAGCGCGCTTATTCGGTCAACGGTGCCACCGGCGGCCTGGAGGTGCGCAACGTCGAGGCTCTCGAGCAGATGGAGACCTACTTCGAGACGAAGGCGGACAACACCCCCACCCGTCTCTTCGCGGGGCACTCCGACACCGTTCTGCGGGACCTCGGCATCGACACCCAGGTGCTGCGGCTGGCCCGGGTCTGTGTCACGGTCGAGGACCTGAACGTCATGGCGCCGCCCATGATGCCCGCCGACCAGTACGAGGTCCTGGAGTTCCTGGCGGCCGGCTGCTCCGCCGAGGACGTCTGGGAGCAGCTCATCGCTCCGCGGGGGCAGACGGTGCGCACGGCGGAGAACCGTCCGGCGGTCACACTCACGGAGGCGGTCCTCAACACGACCGACCGCATCGTGGAGGTGACGGGTCCCGGCGAACTGGAACGCATCCTCACCGAGGACTTCACCCGCTGGCGGATCTTCCTCCACCCCGCCCAACGCCGCTACGCCTACCACCCCGGCTTCAACGGGCCCGCCCAGGTCACCGGCGGTCCCGGCACCGGCAAGACGGTGGTCGCCCTGCACCGCGTACGGCACCTGCTGCGCACGGGCCGTGAAGGGGACCGCATCCTGCTGACCACCTTCACCAACGCCATGGCAGCCGCACTCCGGGACAGCCTCGCGCTGCTGCTCGGCGACACGGACGCCCATCTGCTGGAGCGCGTCGACGTCACGACGGTGGACGCGCTCGCCGCGCGCGTCATACGCGAGGCGAAGGGCAGTTCCCCGAAGCCCCTTTCCACTGCGGCCGAGAAGAGCGCCTGGACCCGTGCCATCGCTCGCGAGGAAACGCCCTGGACGGAACAGTTCCTGTCCCAGGAGTTCCGCAACGTCGTCCTGGCACAGGGACTGCGCACGCCCGAGGAGTACCTGCGCTGTGTACGGCGGGGACGCGGCACGCAGGTCGGGAGGGTGCAACGAGCCCGGCTGTGGCGGGTGATGGAGCGGTTCACGCAGGACCTCACCTCGCGCGACTCGGCGACGTACACGCAGCTCTGCGACCAGGCGGCGCGCATCCTCGCCGAGAGCGCACCGCGCTACCGCCATGTCGTCGTGGACGAGGCGCAGGATCTGCATCCGGCCCAGTGGCGCGTGCTGCGCGCCTGCGCAGCCGCCCAGGCCGATGACATGTTCCTGGTCGGCGACCCTCATCAGCGTATCTACGACTCCCGTGTCTCCCTGCGCTCGTTGGGCATCAACGTCCGGGGACGCACGTCCCGGCTCCGCCTCAACTACCGCAGCACGGAGGAGATCCTGCGCTGGTCCGCGTCCCTGCTCGACGGTCAGCCGGTGGGCCGGCTCGGCGAGGACGACGACGATGACGGCGGCCAAGACTCCCTGGGCGGTTACCGATCCCAGCTGCACGGCCGCATTCCGACGGCACGCGGACACGGCAGTCAGGACGACGAGTTGAGGGCGCTGGCCGAGCAGGTCCGCATCTGGATCGAGCAGGACGGGGTCAAGCCGTCCGAGGTCGCGGTGTGCGCCAGGTTCAACACCATGGTCGACGCGGTCATCGCGCGGCTGCGGCGGGAACGCATCCCCGCGGTGGCGGTCAAGGACAATCCCGGGCCCGACGTGTCCGGAGTGCGCGTCGCCACCATGCACGCGATGAAGGGGCTGGAGTTCCGGTGCGTGGCGGTGGTGGGCGTGACGTCCAGTGTCCTGCCGTTCGCACCGCAGGTGACGCCTGCCGAGGTCGATGCCGTCCAGCACCAGTCGGATCTGCTGGCCGAGCACTGTCTGCTGTTCGTGGCGTGCACGCGGGCCCGCGACGCGCTGGCGGTCTCTTGGAGCGGGGATCGCAGCCGCATGCTGGACCCCGTCGCGGGGTGAGCCAGGCGGGCCTGGGTGCCCCAGACCCTGGAGCAGGGTCCGGAGCACCCAGGCCCGCCGTCGCCGGAGACTCTCTCCGGCTCCGTCTCCGTCTGCGTTCCGTCCCGCCGTCAGACCCTGATCTCCCGGACGACGACCGCATGGCTCTTGCCCTGGGAGACGTCGTACGAGATCTGACGCCCCACCGGCTGCCACATCAACGCGTGCCCCAACGGCGACGACGGGGAGATGAACTCCGCCTCTTCGGTGGACAGTTCAGCGACCGTGTACACGGTGTCGTAGTCGACCCGCCCGTCGAACTCCAGCACCAGCAGGGCGCCCGGGAAGATCACCTCCGGCACCGGCACGTCCCGCCCGGCGGAGACGGCATCCACGAACGTCCGCAGGAAACCGAGGCGCTTCGTACGACGATCACGCTGATCGGCCAGGGTTTTTCTGAGGAAGACCAGATTCGCGGCGTCCACCCCGCCGGGCATCTCATCCGGTGTTTCCACCGCGACCTGCAACTCCTGCATCTCGCGGAGCAGCCGGTGAAAAGCGGCGGCGGGAATCTCCCGAACCGGAAGAGAGCTGTGTGCGCCGGGACCGGACAGCGGGTGCACTCGGGGCGGTTGTGGCTCAACGGACCGGGGCGCGGGGGCGGACACCGGGGCGGACCTCCGCGTGGAGACCTGGGCCGACGCGGAGTCCCCGCGTGGGGGCTGCGCGGTCGCCCGAGCGTCGGCAGGCGCGGAACCGGGCGTACTGGGCCGCTCCGGCGTGTCACCGTGGGCCGGTGATTCGGCGGTGGCCCCGGCGGTGTCGTCCCGCTTCGTGACCTCGCGGCCCTGCTCCCGCGTCGTCCGACCCTGCTCCTCCGGCAATTCCCCGGTCGGCGATTCCTCGGTCGGCGACTGAGCCGCCGAAACGGCCTGCCGCGGCGGTTCCTGCTCTTCGGGCAGCGGCTCGATACCCAGCCGCTCCAGTTCGGTCCAGAGCGGCGCCAGCGCCTGCTCGCGGTCGAGGTGGAAGCGGCTGCCACGGATCCGGACGAAGGTCCAGTCGACACGTTCCAGGTCCCGCTGCCGGGCGGCCGCGGTGGACGCGTCCTCGCCGTCGGCGAAGGCGTCACCGTCACAGGCGACCGCGAGTCTGCGGGTACCGCCCTCGACGACCAGGTCGAGGGTGTGGCGGCCCACCCGGTAGCCGGGTCGCACGCGGTAACGGCGGGCCGTCAGCTCCAGGTACACCTGCTGCTGGAACAGACTGTCGAACGACTCGTGGCGGACATCGGGCCGTACCTCGCCCTCGACCGCGACGGTGTCCTCCTCCGCGGGCCGGGTGAGGTGATCGAGCCACCGCCGACGCAGGTCGTTCTCGTGGAACTGCTCCGGGCGGGCGCTGTGGAACACCCACAGCTGGTCCTGGGCGCGGGAGGCGGCCACGTTGAGCCGCTGCTCGTAGGTCTTGCCGTTGAAGCCGCCCGGCACGGTCCCGGCGGCGGTGGTGGCCGAGTTGACGCAGGACACGAACATGACGTGCCGCTCGTCGCCCTGGAAGTCCTCCGCGTCGCCGATCCGGATGCGCCGCTCCTCGCGCTGCTCGTAGGCGAGGCGTTCGGCGAGTTGGTTCTCCAGTTCGGTCAGGTGCCCCTTGGTGCCGCGGAGGCTGATGACGCCCATGGTCCTGCCGTCGTAGGCGGGGTCGGCGCAGCAGCGCACGATCGCGTCCACCAGAGCCTCGGCCTCGGCGGTGTTGACGAGCCGGTCGTTGGCGCCGACGGCTTCGCCGTCCTCGACGTGCATGGTCCGCACCGGAGGAAGCCGGTCGGCACCGTACTGGCGCAGCGGTTGGAGCCGGTGGTTGTAGCAGAGCTCGTTGGAGAAGGAGATGATCTCCGGCATGCACCGGAAGTGCTCCTTGAGCATGAGCGTGCCGCGGCCGGCGGAGAGCGCTTCGGTGAGGTCGAAGAAGCTGGAGTCGGGACCGAAGAGGCTGCGGACGTCGGGCTCGAGCGCGGTGAGCAGCCGGTCCCGCAGGTGGAAGTACTCGTCCTGCTTGAGGCCGACGTTCGAGGGGCTGACCTGCTTGCTGTCGCCGACGACCACCATCCGGTCGGCGAGCCAGCTCAGCAGCATGGCCTCCAGGCCGGACTGGCTGGCCTCGTCGACGATGACGACGTCGAACAGGCCAGGCCGGTCCATGGGCACGGTCTCCGCCACCTGGTGCAGCGGCATGATCCAGGCCGGCACCGCCGTCTGCGCCTTGCGCAGTGCGGCCTGGGCGTCGCGCCGGTAGCGGTGCTGGTACTTGCCGCTGATGCGGCGGGCGGCCTGCTGGTACGCGCTGAGGGCACGGGACTGGTCGCCGGTGAGCAGCCCGAGGCAGCGGTGCCAGGCTCGGGCGGCGGCGAGCCTGGCGAGCATGATGCGCGCCTCGTCGTCGGCCTCCGTCAGGCGGCGGCGCAGCACTCGCTCGGCCTCCGGGTCGGTCAGCCGCTCCATCCGCTCGCGCCACGCCGACCAGGCCCAGGCCTCGGCGAGCATGGGCAGCCGGGCGTCCCAAGCGGTGTCTTCCGGGGTGCCGGTGATGCGCTCGGCGAGCGAGGGGAACGTCTCTCGCACCCGGGTGAGCGCGGCGTGCTGCTCGGCCCGGAGCCGGGCGGCCTCACGCACTTCGGCGATTTCGTCACTGAACTCCCGGTAGCCCTCAGGGTTCTGGGCGCGGACGACGTCGAATGCGCGGGCGACGACAGGTGCCGCACCGGGCCGCTCGCTCCAGGAGCGCAGCAGTTCCTCGGTGTCAGCGATCACCTTGCGCGACTGCTCGGCGGCACGCAGCGTTGTCGCCGCGCGCAGCAGTGCGCGCACGGCGTTCTCGACCGACGTGTCGTGCCAGGTGGCGACGGCGAGTTCGGGCGACGTGGCGGCAGAGGTGAGCACGTCGGTGCGGGCGGCGGCGAGGGCGAGCAGAGCCTCGATCGCCTCGGCGTCCTGCCGCAGGCGAGCCAGTCGCGGCCCGTGCCCCTGCCAGGCGCCGGCGGGAGTGCCCCACTCGGCCTCCACCTGTGCCAGGCGAAGCTCGAGTTGGACGCGGGCGACGACGACCGCCGCGGTCGCGGCGTCCTCGGGAGTCCGCCCGTCGACCCGCACGGCCTGTACGAACCCTCCGACGGCCTTGGCCAGTTTCGAGCGGGTGCCGAGCGGTCCACGCAGCTTCTGCCCCTGGGCGAGTCCGTCGTGCAGGGTGGTGGCCTGAGCGAGCGCGGTGGCCGGATCGTACTGCTCCAGACCGCTGACCATCGCGGTACCGAGCGTGGCGAGCGAGGCGTCGACCGCCGCGAGGACGTCGGTGACGGCGGCCTGACGGCTGCGGGTCTGCCAGTCCTGGCCTGCGGTCACCTCGCTCAGGAGCGCCCCGGCCCACTCACCGCAGGCGGCCGCGAGGGACGCGGCGCGGGCCCGCGCCGCGGAGAACGCGTCGAGAGCCGTCGTCAGCCGCTGCTGTTCGGTTTCGCTCAGGCCACGCACGGCCGTGTCGTACTGCCGGCTCAGCGGGTCCTGCCGTACGGCCTCGTGCGCCGTCTCGGCCGAACGCACCACGTTCACGGCGTCCTCGAAGTCACCGGGGCCGGGCAGTTCGGAGGGTCCGGGCACCTCGGCCGCCAGGGCGCGGTGGTGTGGAGTGAAGGTACGCGTGGCGTGCAGCAGCCTCAGCACGTCGTCGGCGCTCAGAGAGGGCTGTTCCTGAGGAACTTGCCCGAGCCAGTCGTGGCGCTTGCCCTCGGCGGTGAGGCGCTCGGCGATCTCCTGGAGACTGCCGGCGTAGTCACCGATCTCCGCCTCGAAGCGGTGGGTCTCCTGCTCGCGCAGGAGGGCGAGGTCGCGCAGCATGGCCTGCTGGGCCGACCGGGCGGAGGCGAGCCGCGCCTGGAGCGTACGGATCTCCTTCTGCGACGCCTTGGGATCGTAACCGGCGTACTCACCGAGGATCTTCTGTACGGACGCTTCGAGCTCCCGCTGGGCGGCCGCACCGTCCTCGGTACGGCTCACGCACAGGTCGCGGATGCTCTCGGGCAGCTTGTCCCTCAGCACACGCAGGGCGCGTGGAGTGTGGCTGGTGATGAGAACCCGCTTGCCCTGGGCGAGCAGGTCCGTGACCAGGTTCGCGATGGTGTGCGTCTTCCCGGTGCCGGGCGGGCCCTGCACCACGACGAGCCGGTTGGCGCGCAGGCGTTCGGCGATGGTGCGCTGCTCCTCGTTGGCGGGCAGCGCGAAGTACATCTCGCCGGTGCCGGTCTCCGTCCCGTCGTCCTCGGCCGCCGCGAGGTCGGCCGCGGTCAGCGCCCCGTCACGGCCGGCGATGTAACCGAGCAGTTCGGTGGGCGGTGTACCGGTGTCGACCTGACGGGCGATGGCCTTGAGGGCGTCAAGTGTGGACCTTCGGTTGCGCTCGCGCAGGACGAGCGCCGGTGTGAGTCCCACTTGGGGCACGTCGAGCGTGCGCGGCCGCGCGCGTTCCACGGCCGGCGAGTAACTCCCGGCGCTGTGCGCCGCGTTGACCCAGCTGCGCAGGGCGGTGTGTACGGCGTCGAGGTGTGCGGGGTCGGTGACGTCGGACGCCTCTTCGAGCACCTCGACGATCCGTTCCCGCACCGGACCCGGGACGTGCTGCGCTCCTTCCAGCATCCCCTCTTCCAGTTCCAGGCCCACGCCGGTCGGGTCGGGGGCAGCGGTGAGGGTGCCGGAGGCCGGGTCGAGCTGGATGGTCGCCCGATGAGTGACCAGGTGACGCTCCACGCGCTGACCACCGGCCGTCTGCCAGGTGAGCCGGCCGAGCCCCAGCACGAGTTCGTAGGCCTCGCCGAGGTTGGCGGCGTCCTCGTGCATCTTGTGCAGCCGGTCGTAGAGCCTGACGACGGGGTCGATGGCACGACGCCGCGCGGCCCAGGCCAGCCAGTCCTGCTCCCAGGCGGCGTAGAGCTTCTCGATCTTCTCCCGCTTCGGATGGTCGTCGAGATCGTGGTACGTCTTCTCGAGCGGGATTCCCCGGGACCAGTCCGGGAACGCGGGTTCGATCCGCCGACGCAGATGCGGGGCGCGAGTCTGCTTGAAGTCGCGGATACGGGTCTCGTCGACCCACGGCGCGAGCAGCGCTTTGGGGTGCGGGACCTCCTCGCGGTCGGGGCGGCGCAGCGTCAGCCAGGCCGGTTCATCGGCGCCGAGGGGCCCGTCGAGCATCACCGCGACCTCGGGAGCATCGGGCAGTTCTTCGAACCACACGGTTCCGGCGGCGCCGTCGAGCGTGCGGACGGGCCGCGCCTTCGACTCCTCCGCCTCTGCGAGGAACCGGAAGATCTGGCGAACGCGGGTCGCGTCGAGCTCGTCGGCGGACATCTCCTGGGGCCGGGCGGGAGTGGTGGGCGTCTCCGGTCCTGCGGGCCGCGCCACAGCGGGATTGCTCGCGCGGTCCGGACCCAGGGGCTGCGCCGGTATGGAACCGAGTACGCCAGTGTCGGTGAACAGGGACGGCTGCTGCTCCCCGAACAACGCCGCCTGGTCCGGGAGCGCGCCTGATCGCGTCGTCCGCACGGCCGTTGTCCGGGGCTCGGCCGGCGCGGACACAGCGGCGCTCGTCGTCGTGAAGACGATGCTCCCGCGCCCGTGCGAGCTCGGGAACCTCACTTCGATGTCCAGCTCACCGGCGGTGTCGGCCGGAATGCTGTAGGCCCAGGTCGCCGATGCCCGGCGCCCCTTGAGCAGGGTGCCTGCGAGTTCCTCGTCGAGCAGTTCGGTCCTGTGGTCCCGTATCTGACGCCCCGTCTTGCCGTACGGGCCGCCGCGTACCAGCAGGGAGATGCCGTCGAGGTCGACGGGTCCGTTGGTGCCGTTACTCAGGAACAGGCTGCATCGGACGAGATCGTCACCCTGCCGGTATCCATAGGACCCCTCCGGGTCGACCAGCTCGTACGGCACCACGTTGTCGACGCGAACGTGCAGCCCGTCGTCGTAGTGATAGACGGAACCGACCAGCTGTACACCGTCGCCGAGGCCATTCCCACCCTGGCTCACGCGCCACCCCCATGCATCTCAGGGCCACTCGGGTGGCCGCCTGGTGTCAATCCGCCGCTCCGGCCAACCCGAGCGCACGACGCACTCCCATCACGTCGACTCGAGTGTGAACTGAGCACACGCACCGGAGAGTATCAGCAACACCTCAAGAGACATGACAGAACGAGACATCGCCGCCATGAACTGCCACCGATTCAGGCTCTGCTCAGCAGCGGCAAACGCCCCATAACTAGGTGTCGTTGACTGAGTTCACGGTAGATTGAGCGACCGTCGTCACCTGCGGCCTCCGCCAGGCCGCACCCGTCCGGCAGGGAAAGGAAGCGCATGCGCGCGCAGGAGATCACCTTCCTCAAACTCGTCCAGGGGGACAAGCAGTTCCAGGTGCCCCTCTACCAACGGACGTACAGCTGGGGCAGGGAGCACAGCGACGCGATCTGCGAGGTGCTCGACTGGTTCGTGGGTGTGGCGGCGCTCGATCTGGCACAGCGGGACTGAGGGGCCTGCCTGAGCGAGGCATAGGGGCCATGACCGAGGTTGACCCTCGACCTTGTCGAGGGCTCAGAGTTCCGGTGTGGAGAACGAGATGCGCAGCATTGGGGAGATGGCCCGCGACGGCGGACTGAGCGTGAGCGCGCTCCGGTTCTACGACCGGGCAGGCGTGCTGGTCCCCGCCTGGGTGGATCCGGTCAGCGGCTACCGCTGGTACGCACCCGAGCAGCTCGACGAGGCTCGGGTGCTGGCCACGCTGCGTCGGGCCGCAATGCCCCTCGCGGACATCAGACTGGTGCTGGCCGGCTGGTCCGGCACGGACCCGGACCTGGTGCGCACGCTGCTCGAAGCGCACCTGCGCCGTCTCGCATCAGGGCTGTCCGATGCCCGCACCGAGTTCTCCACGCTCCGAGCCCTACTCGATCACAGGGAGAACCCCATGACCTCGCTCCGCACGGCCACCGTCCAGCTGTCCGTCCCCGCGCCCGAGCTGGCCGCCGCGTTGGACGCGGTCCGCTTCGCCGCCAGTACGGACCCCGAGCTGCCGATGCTCGGCGGTGTCCTGTTCGACGTGGAGAAGGACTCGCTCCGCGTCGTCGCCACCGACCGGTACCGGATGGCTGTCGCGCACTCGCCCACCGTCGGGTACGGCGGGCCCCGTGTTCAGGTCGTCCTGCCCGCCCCGCTCGCGGACGCGATGCGGGCACTGCTGAACGGCGAGAGCCGCGTACACCTCGGTGTGGACGGCGACCGCGTGACACTGGAGGCCGGCGACCGGCAGGCGGCCGGCCAGTGCCTCGCGTACGACTTCCCCGACTACCGCCGTCTCGTCCCCCTCCCGTCCGGGCGACGGGCACTCATCGACGTGCGGGACTTCCGGCACGCGCTCGAGACCGGTCCCGTCCGCCCGAGCGAGGTGCGCGAACAGGACGGTGTGTCCTACGACCTCAGTGTGCTCAGGATGGCGGACGACGGCACCGTGACCCTCTGCGAGGACGGTGACGACGGCCAGGACCGTGTCGCCGTCAACCGCGAGTTCCTGCTGGACGCGCTCGGCGCCGGGGCCCGGGATCAGCTGATCCTGGAGTTCGGCGCCCCCACGGCACCGGTCGCGATCCGCCGGGCCGACGACGAGGACGCGTTCTCGCTGCTCATGCCGGTGCGTCTGGAGGACTGACTCGGCCGCTTCGACGACAGCCGGTACCTGACCCACGCGATCCTCGGTGTCTCGGTGTCTCGGGGGCGCGGGAGCGGATTCAGCGATCCCGCCGCGCCCACCATTCCAGCAGAGCCACTCTGGCCGTCTCGAAATCCATGGGGCCCTGCTCGATGTGAAGCTGCCGCATGTGCTCGTACGCTCTTCCCAGCTCGGCGCCGGGACGGATTCCGAGAATCTCCATGATCTGGTGGCCGTTGAGGTCCGGGCGGGCGGACTGCCGCTCGTCCTCGACCGCGAGTCGCTCGATGCGCTCCTCCAGGGAGTCGTAGGCGCGTGCGAGCGCTGTCGCCTTCCGCTGGTTCCGTGTCGTGCAGTCGGCGCGGGTGAGCTTGTGCAGCCGGTCGATCAGCGGGCCCGCGTCGCGCACGTAGCGACGGACGGCCGGGTCGGTCCACTTCTCCTCGACGTATCCGTGGAACCGGAGATGCAGCTCCACCAACCGGGCGACGTCCTCGATCAGTTGATTCGTAAACATCAGGGTACGCAGGCGCCGCCGGGCCATCTTGGCGCCCACCACCTCATGATGGTGAAAGGAGACGCGGCCGTCCCGGCCGATCCGGCGGGTACGTGGCGTGCCTATGTCGTGCAGCAGCGCCGCCAGGCGCAGTGTCAGGTCGGGCCCGTCCGTTTCGAGAGCGATGGCCTGGTCCAGGACCGTCAGCGTGTGCTCGTAGATGTCCTTGTGACGGTGATGCTCGGCGCTTTCGAACCGCAGGGCGGGCAGTTCCGGAAGAACGTGTTCGGCGAGTCCCGTGTCGACGAACAGCCGCAGACCGGGACCGGGCCGAGCTGCGAGCATGGTGCCGGCGAACTCCTCCCGCACCTGCTCAGCGGGGATCGCGGAGATCCGCGCAGCCATCGCGCTCATCGCGGCCCTCAGCTCCGGTACCGGTTCGAAGCCGAGCTGGGCGGCGTGGCGAACCACTCGAAGCATCAGCAACGGATCCGCGGAGATCGACGCCGTAGGTGTGCGCGGCGTGCGCAGCACGCCCCGCTCCAGGTCCCGCAGACCGCCGAAGGGGTCTGTCAGAGTCACGCGTGAGAGTCCGAGGGCCATGGCGTCGACCGTGAAGTCACGGCGCCGGAGGTAGGCCTTCAGCGCTTGTTCGCGTGCTCCGAGCGGCGACTGCGAGACGTCGCCGCCTCGCGCCGCCGACACCGGGCACGCGCTGATCCGCATGGTGTAGCTGTCGCCACCCACGTTCTTGCTGAGACTCACGCCTCTGAATCTGCCCTCCCGGTACTCCCGGACGTCCTCCGACCAGCGGCGAATGATCTGCCGCACCTGTGGCACGTCGGCGTCCGTGGCGAACTCGAGTTCCCGCCCGACGCGCCCCGACAGCGCGTTCCGCGCGGAGGCACCGACCAGCACGAGGCTCGACCCCGCGGTGGTGAAGCGGCGGAGGAGATCGTCGACGACCGGCGGGAGTCCTGCCCGTGCTGCCTTCAGACGCGGATCGACCGGTTCGTCGGGCACGGCGGCAGCCGGCTCGTGCGAGGGGGAAGCGGCGGCCCGTGACGGCTCTCCCGGCGTTGCCGGGAGTTTCGCGCTCCTGAAACGCAGGATCTCACCATCCGGGGCCAGTTCGAGCGACGGCGTCACAAGCCCTGCGTCACTGAGGCGGCAGCGGTCGAGAGACGTCCACTCGACCTTGTGATCAGGTGACTGCGTACCGATCAACACGGTGCGTGTGCCGTCGCGCGTCTCGCACCGGAAGCGCAGTGCGTAACCGGCAGCCTGCACCTCGTACAGCGCGAGCTCGCTCTCCGGCCCGTACGTGCGCATCGTCGAGCGCCCGCCGGGCGGGGCTTCGAGTCTCCGTCCGTCGTCCTTCCACTCGGAGAAGGAGCGGCGGGCCATCTGTACGTGTAGAAGGCGGCGCTTCCCCTTCGCACCGAATCGGATCTCGACCGAGTCGCTGCGGGCACGCATCTGCTGGACGTACGTGGCCCTGACTTTCGGCTGCCCTTGTCTGCGAAGCCAGTTGACGAGCGCTTCTCCGATGTACAGGTGGTCTGCGCTGCTCTCCCCCACGGCGGTACGACCGCACCGTACAGGCGGGCGGTGGGCGAAGTGGGACTTCCTGTCACCGCAGGCGCGCAGAGTCAGCACCTTGCCGCACCCGCCCAGCAGGACACCACAGCTGAAGGCATCGGCGCCGTGGATCTTCCTCAGACGCTCGGCGGCTTCCTTGTCATAGGGAAGGATGACAGGCCGATGCCCGTCGGATCCGCCCAGAACGGCGGTCTGTACCTTGCGGGTGTCTTCGTCCGTCTCGGCCCATGCCATCTGAGCGCGCCCCCTCATGTGTCACGCGAAGGCCACCAGAGGGCCACACGCTCCTGGTGTGGGAGCGTCCACGCCAGGACAGTATTACCTCCATGCACTTAGTTCACAAGAGTTGACTCCGCTACTGGCACGTCCGCCCAGACGATCTTCGTCCAGGGATCGTGACGGACGCAGCCCCAGCGCTCCGTATACGCCTCGACGAGGAGCAGCCCACGGCCCGACGCGGCGTCGGCAGGCGGCGCCGGGTCGGCAGCGGGGTGACGTGGAAGGCGATCCGGGCGGGTGTCCGTCACCTCGATGCGAACGGTGGGCGCGGGCAGGAGAAGGAGCGTCAGCCGGAAGTCCCGGCCGGGAAGGCTGCCGTGAGTGATCGCGTTGGCCGCCAGCTCCGCCGTGACGAGGGCGACGGCACGCGCGGTGTGGGAGTCGTGCGGGAGACCGGTCCACTCGGTGAACTGCTGGACGGCGAGTTGGCGTGCCAGCCGGGCGCCCCGTCTGGTGCTGCTGAAGCGCAGGCTCAACTGGCGGGCGGGGGTACCGGACTCGTGGGTGATCTGGTGTTGCGTCACGGTGCCAGCGTGGACGGGCGGGGACGCAGGTGGCCAGGTACTCCGGCCGTACGCCGCCCTGGTCGTACGGGGTGGGTAGTGCGTGCTCGCCTTGGTTGTACTGGTCCTGTACGGGCGTTGTACGGGTCCGGGGCCGTGTCCCGGGCGTTCGGGTCGACGTTGGACATTACCCCCCAATGGTGTGCGCGCGGGGGCACTCCGGGACGGAAGGGCGTGAGGGCGGTGCGGGACACGCAGAACGGTCGTGCGGTCAGGACGAAGGAGGAGGGCGGCGACCTGCCGGGGGCGTGGTCGTCCTACGGCAGGCTGCTCCAGCATCTGCGTAAGCAGGCCGGGCTGACCCAACAGGAACTCGGGGACGCCATCGGCTACTCGGTGGAACAGGTCGCCTCGGTCGAGCAGGGTCGGCGTCCGGCCAAGGCGGTGTTCACGACGGCGGCGGAACGGGTGCTGGATGCGGGCGGAGTCCTGGAGGTGTTGCAGGACGAGGTGGACCGGGCAAAGCTGCCGCGGTTCTTCCGAAGCTTCGCGCTGCTCGAGGCGGAGGCGGTGAGTCGGTGCTCCTACGATCCGCTGTTGGTGCCGGGGTTGTTGCAGACGGAGGCATACGCGCGAACCCTGTTCGCCGGGCACTGCCCGCCGCTGAGCGAGGAGACCGTCGACCAGCACACGGATGCACGGCTGAGCCGCCAGAAGCTGCTGACGCGGGTGCCGATGGCGGAGCTGTCGTTCATCGTGAGTGAGGAGGCGTTGCAGAACCCGGTGTGCGATGGGGACGTCATGCGGGCACAGTGGCAGCGCTTGCTGGAGGTAGGTGCGCAGCGGAACGTCGAGGTGCAGGTCATGCCCGCCTCGCCGGGGTTCCACTCGGGCCTGAACGGGCCGTTCGTCGTGCTGGAAACAAACGAACATCGACAGCTTGGTTACGTGGAATCCCAGGAAGTCGGGTGCGTCGTCCGTGATCCGGCGGAGGTCAGCTCCTTCGGGCTGCGGTATGGCAAGCTGCGATCGCAGGCTTTGAACGCCATCGAGTCTGCGCGGCTCATCGAACGGCTGGCGGGGAGGACATGAGCGTGGAGCAGGTATCCGAGAACGTGGACGAGCTGCATTGGTTCAAGAGCAGCTACAGCGGCTCGGGCGGCGGCGACTGCGTGGAGGTCGCTATGACGCCCGAGTGTGTGCGGGTCCGGGACTCGAAGGACACCGGGCGACCGGGCCTGCGGGTCGCCGACACGAGCTGGACGGAGTTCGTGGCGTACGCATGTGACTGAGCGCGCGAACGCCACACCGGGGCGGCCGGCCTCCCCTCTCGACGGAGGGGTAGCCGGCCGCTTGGGTACGGGGCGCGCCCAGCCCGTCAGAACAAGTGCCCGCTGGTCACGCCGTCCTGGAGCTTCTTGATCGCCGCAGCGGAGGGCCTGGGCATGCCGGGGTGCTTCTTCGGCTTCTTATGTTTGCCGAGGTAGACCTCGTCGGCGTACGCCTGATGGTTCAACTGGCGCAGCCGGTCGATGATCTCGGTCCGAGCGAGCAGGCCGATGGTGTAGCGCGGCCCTTGATCCGTGTCGTGGAAGCCGTGCTCCAGCGGAAACGGCTCGTGGGTCGGGTCGGCGGGCGCCGTCTGCCCCGACTCGTCCAACAGATCATGCCAGCCGTACGCCTCCACGGTCGCCTTGTCAATCTCCTCGTGGATGGCGCGAAGTTCGGTGATCGCGGAGCCCTGGCAGGCGGCGTCGTGGAACAGGTTGTAGGTCGCGGTGAGGCCCATGTTCCGGGCCCTCATGAGGTCGCTGCGGTAAGTGTGCAGGCGGGTTCCGGCGGCCCGGAGGCGGTCGGTCAGTGGGGGTCGGACCAGGGTTTCGAAGACGTCGGTTGGACTGTAGTTAATCCGGGTTTCCAGCGTCGATGTTCTATCAATGGTCCACCAGTAGTGCGGGGCGCTGCTGAGGGAGGCGAAGAGGGCTGGGTCGTCGGAGGCGAAAACACCCAGCTTATGCGCAAAGACGGGGCCCGTTGACACCATCACCGGCATGACAACCTTGCTCACGAGGGTGATCACGATGCACCGCTCCAACCCCTCAAGAAGCCCGTAGAGTTCCGGCCGACTGCGCTCGTACAGCCACCATTGTTCGCGAGCCGACTTGCTGAACTTAGAGCGTGCGCGGATAGGCGGGTGTGAGGGGCTGGATGCAGGTGCAGGCACGGGCCTGCGCGATCATGTGAGTTCCTACGCTCCGTGACCGTGGA